>DAINNB010000011.1:15058-21380 GCA_036736085.1 Chlamydiales bacterium | reverse complement strand
TTAAAAGCCTTTGAATGCGGTCATTTTGGGCGCGATTGAGGTGGAACGGGTATAATCCGCTAGCACTTAGAAAAATTTTGAGCGCCAATCTAACTGAAACTCTATAAATTTCCCGCTTAATTACATTTAAAAAATATTTAATTTAAAACAAAAAAAATCATTTAAATGGAAAACCATAGAGAAAATCAATATAATAAGCGCATAACAGGTAATATAATGATGGCAACGACAGTTGAGAGACGTTCTTTTATCCCGCCACTTTCAGAAATGACCGATATTTTCCAAAAAATTCCTTCTAGGGCAAGGCTAATATTCTGTCAGTTTGTAGGAACAAAAGAGCGGATAGGTAAGCCTAAAGAACTTAGAAACTATCTGATTCAAAAATTAAATATATTTGATCAAACCGTCATTGACCGAGTGCCTACTTGGATTTTCCAAGAAGCTGTCGATGGATTTTTGAAAGCGAGCAGTACAAAGACAGAAGATATTAAAAAATACATTCACATGCAGCTTGAAAAAATAACTTACCTCCAACCTTTTTTAAAGACAGATGAAGGCGCTCATTGGACTCAACAATGCGCTATTTTTCTAGGCACGCTCCCCTTCAAAATCATCGCTAATATTTTTTCTTTGTTCCTCAATATCCTCGCCGGCAGTATTTATGCTACGGCCCATCCTTTAAAAGCGCTCAATGAGTTGATGAAGTTTATCGTTGATTCAATCTACAAACTCACCAAAGCAAAAACTTGGTCCACGATGGGAGCTGGAGTGCTCGGAGCGAGTTTCGGACAAATTTTAGTCTCGGGCAACCCACTTTCCTTGATGGGGATCCTCTCTGGGGTAGCCATGATTACAGTCGGGCTGACTTTCGGAAGCTTGACAGCTGCTATTACTGCTGAGGAGGGCTCTCGGCTGTCTTCAGTTAAAGGGGAACTACAAAAACAGCTCTCTCTCGGTCCAAAATTCTTTATTGAAGGATTTTGTATGGGACTTTTACTGGGGGGCTTTCAACAACTCTTTAAAGGAACTTCCCCTATAGACAATCATGTAAGAAGAGGAATTTCTATGATCCCTTCTAATCCTAAACAAAAAGAGAGCATTTCAACAACCACACAAATCCCTGACGCCAGTTAAACCAAAAGCTTATTCGGGGTTTGCTAGCAACGAACGCGCTTTCAATAAAGCGGCGTCAATATGAGAAAATACGCGATCTTCTCCTAAGAGCTCCACTAAACCAAATGCGTCGAGGTCCCTTCTCATTTGCCCCCGGATACCGGAGAGAAAAAAGATCGTTTGATATTTTTTACACTGTTTGGAAAATTCCAAAAGAGCCTGAGCCCCTGAAGCATCGATGAAAGGAACCTTGCGCATACGAAGAATAAAGATCTTGGGGGGCACTGTAAAATTCACAATCAAATTTTGTAAAATATCTGCGGATCCGAAGAAAAAAGGTCCTTGCATTTCGTAAACTTCCACACCAGTGGGAATGAGTTTATGCTGAATGGCATCGAGATCATTTTCTTCAGGAAATTCAGAAGTCGGTTCAAGAGGCATTGTCTTAGCGTGAGCCCCCATCTTTTTCATAAAGAGAAAGCTTGCAAGCACCATCCCAACCATGATCGCTACGGTAATATCAACGAGAAGAGTGAGAAAAAATGCAGCAAGTAAAATAACCGTATCGCTTGTAGGCAGACGAACCAAACGGAAAAAATGCTCCATTTCGCTCATATTCCAGGCCACTACCATCAAAATAGCGGCCAAACTCGCTAAAGGAATTTGATTGGCCAAAGGAGATAAAAAAACAAGGATAAGCCATAAAACAGCGGCATGGACCATGCCGGCAACAGGCGTCTGAGCTCCGGCCTTAACATTCGTAGCAGTCCTTGCAATCGCTCCTGTCGCTGGAATGCCTCCGAAAAGAGCAGATCCAATATTCGCCAATCCTTGTCCCACAAGTTCGCAATTCGACTTATGCCGCGTGCCTAGCATGCCGTCCGCAATCACAGCGGAAAGCAGCGATTCAATCCCTCCTAAAAAAGCAATCGCAAAGGCATCTCTGACTATTTCCGAGAGCTTATCAAAAGAGACATAAAAAGAAGGCCAAGAAGGTTTGGGAAGGTTCGTAGGAAGAGAAGAAAATTTCGAATAGATCGTTTCTACGGGAAGATGGAAAAAAGAGACAGCGCAAGTAGCTAAAGCAATAGAAGCGATACCCCAAGGAACGCGCGGAAAAAATTTTCGGAGCAGATAAATACAAACTAAAGTCCCCGCCCCAACAGCCAGGGTGTGCAAATGGATCGTAGGGATAGCTTGTATATATTCAATCCACTGCAAAATGAAACTAGCTGGCAGTTTTTCTATCGAAAGGCCAAAAAAATCTCTCATCTGAGAAGAAAAAATGATGACAGCGATCGCAGAGGTAAAACCGGTGATTAAAGGATAAGGAACATATTTGATCCAAGAACCGATCCGAAAAAGGCCAAAAAGAATTAAAATAACGCCAGCCAACAATGTCGATAAGGAGAGGCCTTCATAGCCGGTCCTTTGCAAGATGTCATATACGATCACGACAAAAGCGCCGGTCGGGCCTCCGATCTGCACGGCGCTTCCGCCTAAAGCTGAAATCAAAAAACCAGCGACAATGGCTGTAAAAATCCCTTTTTCAGGCGAAACACCCGAGGCGATGGCAAAAGCCATCGCCAAAGGCAAAGCCACAATCCCGACAGTGATCCCAGCTAGCAGATCTTTTTTAAATAGCTTCCTATCGTATTGCCGCAAATAGACAAAAGACTTAGGAAGCCATTCATGAAACATTTTTTACCAAAGGCCTAAAATTTTCCACCACAGTCCGCCGCCAAACATCCAGATGGCGATATTAACAACACTAACTAAAAATCCCATTTTCCACCATTGAGAAACAGAGACATAGCCCGATCCGAACAAAATAGGCGCCGGCCCGGACCCATAGTGGGTAAGCCCTCCAAATAAATTACTTAAAAAAGCGAGGGTCAAAGCCGCCAGCTCAGGAGGCGTTCCCAAGGCAATCGAGACAATCAAAAGAGGCGCGTACATCGCTCCAATATGGGCTACATTGCTAGCGAAAAAATAATGAGTATAAAAATAGATCAGGCTCACAAAAACAAAGCCGGTTATCCAAGAAAAACCAGAGACATGCCCTACTACCCAACCGCTAAACCAAGAGGCCAGTCCCAATTTATTTAAAAAAGTAGCCAAGGTCACAAGCGTTGCAAACCAAATAAAAGTATCCCAAGCGCCCTGCTCTTCCAAGACATCTTTCCATTTTAAAACGCCAGTAACAAACAAAATAGATAGACCTAGCATAGCAGCCACAGTCGCGCTAACACCGAAAAATGGCCCAAACACCCATAAAACAAGCAAGATAAAAAAGGTGGCGAGCATCACCCATTCTTTAAACTGCATAGCCCCCATCGCCGCCAATTTCTCCGCTGCCATAATTTTTGCATGAGGAGTATAACGGATCGTCGGAGAGATCAATCGATATAAAACATAAGGAACAACAAGCAAACTGATGACGCCAGGGACCAATGCCGCGACCGCCCAGCTTCCCCAACTTATCTCCACCCCATTATCCCTTGCCAAACGGGCGATCAAGGGATTGCCTGCCATCGATGTCAAAAACATAGCAGACGTAATCGTCGTCCCCTGAAAGGCCGCCAACGTTAAAAAAGCCCCCATCTTCGGGTCATGGGACCTTCCCGTAAAAATATCAGCCAATGATTTTAAAATCGGAAACATCACTCCGCCCGCTCGAGCCGTCATACTAGGGATCATCGGCGCCAAGATCAAATCCGTCGCCACCAGGCCATACCCCAGCCCCAAGCTGTTCTTCCCAAACAAGCTCATGACCTTATAAGCAACTCGCCCCCCAAGCCCCGTAATAATAAACCCTCTCGCAATAAAGAAAGCAAACACAATAAGCCAAACAACATCATTGCTAAATCCGCTAAAAGCCTCTTCAAAGCTCAGCGTCTTCGTCGCAGTCGCCGCCATCAATCCCAAAAAAGAGATCACCCCCATCGGAAATGGTTTCAAAACAATTCCCAAAATCGTCGCCACAAAAATCGCAAATAAATGCCACGCCCTCGGGTTTACCCCGTCTGGCTCAGGAGCCACCCAAATCAAAAGCCCTACCAATACAGCAGCGCCAAGCAAGATCAATTGTTTATACTTTTGATATACAGTCATATTCATACCTCAAAAATAAAGACTATACATCGCAAGACTATTTTTAGACACTAACGGTTCTCTAGCCGGGGCTTCGCCCCAGACCCCATCAAAGGACTTCGTCCTCTGAACTCCTGTTTGATTTTATAAAAAAACAAAGAGGAGTCCAGAGGACGCCAGTCCTTTGGCGGAGTTTGAGGCGGAGCCTCAATAAGATTAACCTGCATTTTTGATAGAAAAATAGACGATGAGACTGCAAGAAGCGAAAATAGCTGCTGCGGTGAGGCGCCAGGGGGCTATGGGGCGGTGGGCGACGTGGACGTGGTCGTCTCGGTCCCAGCTTGTTGTGTGAGTGAGTTTGAGGCGCTGGTAGGCTACAAGGAGGCAAAGGACGTTAAGGATGGGGATGCCGAGGCCGAGACCGCGCCACCAGACGGACATGCTTCTGCGGAGAGCTGGGATGAATTCTGGTCTGGATTTGTTTTTGAAACGAAGGTCTGTTTTTAAAAACCATTTTCCGGGTGTTTTACCCCAGGTGAAAAGAAAGAGGGTTTCGAGGGGGATCCAGGCGAAGAATTCAAAGGGGATGAGTTTGGCAAAAGAGGTGGGGGACGTTAGAGGGATGAATTGCTTGAGGATGAGAAGAGTAAGGCAAAAGAGGGAGTAGTCGACAAAGCGGGCGAGAAAACGGACCCATGGATTAACTTGGACTGGCTTTGTGCGGACATAATCTTGCTCGACTAGGATTTCTGATGGTTCAATGATGCGATCAGCCATGAAATTTCCCTATAATAGACCTGCGCAGCGGAGGATTCTGTTCATCAAACCGGCGTCTTGCTGGATCGATGGGCCGCAATAAATGGTGATCTCCTCGGCCCCCGATCGATCCGCCTCTCTAAGACGAGAATAAAAATTACGCCGGTTAAATACAAGAGCGGAAGGGAAGGGCTCTGAAGAAAGAAGGTAGGAGGTTGAAGAAGAGGGAGTTTTAGGATGAAGGACAAGCTGAACTTTTGCTCGAGGCGCGTAGTGGCGGTGTTTCATTCCTGGAGAATGAGCTGGATCTTTTTCTGAAGCCAGGCGGACAGGCTGATTTAAGACAGATTCTAACTCGGCTTGACTGACAGCGCCGGGGCGCAGCAAAATGGGGACGGGGCCGATCAGACTGATTACGGTTGATTCAATGCCGATGGAACTCTCTCCCCCGTCGAGAATAAAATGGATCCGGTCTGTTAGGTCTTCTTTTACATCGCTTGACTGGGTAGGGCTTGGACGTCCGGACAAGTTGGCCGATGGGGCGACAAGAGGTTCCCCGGCCGCTTGAATTAAACGAAGGGCTAAGGGGTGGGCCGGCATGCGGATAGCAATCGTCGGATGTCCTGCAGAGACTAGGGCAGGCACATCAGAATGTTTTTTCAAAACGATTGTTAAGGGACCTGGCCAAAAAGCATCAGCAAGGACATAAAAGGCTTCTGGAATGTCTACAGCCAATCTAGATACATCATCTAAAGAGCCGATATGAGCGATCAAAGGATTGTCTGCAGGCCTTCCTTTAATAGAAAAAATTTTTTTAACCGCCTCTTCACAAAAGATGCGGGCCCCTAAACCGTAAACAGTTTCAGTTGGAAAAGCGACCACTTCCCCCCTTTTTAGAAGCTCGACTGCTTGTAAAAAATCTTTTTCGAAACGTCCCATAATGTCTAGTAGGATAACAGAATGAAGGGAAAAGATCAAAAAATAATGAACTTAAATTTTAAGAAGAGATAAACTCTCTTGTTACATTTAACAAATAGGACAATCTATGAAAACTTCAGCATCCTCTTTTGAAAACCCATCAAGCAACTCAGATTTAGTTGTGCGCTCTCTTCACAAACCTTCATCTCAAGAAACAAACATCAAATCCATCTTTTCCCAGTCTGCACCGGTGTTAGACCCTCAATCAACCGAATATTCAAGCTTTTCTCTGTCCAACTCATCCTCACCTCCCTACAGCAAACCATCTCAAAGCAATTTGACTCTTCTTTCAAGACCTTCGAGTTTGAGCGAAAAAGAGATAAAAATATCTCATCTCTTTGAAAATAAATCAGAAAAGTTAGAGCCCGCAGAAGCTCCCGCC
>DAINNB010000011.1:11108-15048 GCA_036736085.1 Chlamydiales bacterium | reverse complement strand
ACCGAATCCGGTTCAAGATGGAAAAATTATTTTTTCTAGCACGCCTATCAGTATACCACACACCTATAACGACCCAAAATCTTCCGTTTCCAGCCATGAAGAAAGCGAAGAGAAGGAACCTCTCGTTGATGATAAAAATGATGAATTCTTAGGCGTTTTTTCATCTGAAGAATCTACTGATGAAGAGTATTCTTGGTTCGAGGAGCTTAAGCTTAAAAGCCGAAAAAATGCCGCACGCAATTTCCTTGGCGAAGAAGAGGAAACTCAAAGCAATGCCGACGATCAAGGCGAAAGCTCCTTTACACTAAAGAGCAAACTCGCCTTCCACGACATCAAACATTTGCCCTTAAGTCCCATCTCTCCGTTTGTATTAGATCCCGCTAAAAAGGAATTGAGTGAATCCGAAGATTTTTGAGATATTTTCTAAGGTCTGGGGTGGAATGAAGAAAAAGCCGTCTGGATACGAGTTCCGGTCATGTGGGTGTAGCGATCTGTCGTCCCTATATCCTCATGACCTAGCATATCTTGGATCAGACGAAGGTCAGCCCCATTTTCCAATAGATGCGTAGCAAACGAATGGCGAAGAGTATGGGGAGAAACTTCCTTTTGGATCCCGGCCAATCGCGCGTACATTTTGACGCGGCTCCATACGGTCATACGGGAAATCGCTTTGCCTTTCTGCGAGACAAAAAGAGGCGCATTCTCTTCTTTAAGATCTTTCCGAAAATGCAAAAGATAATGGTCCACAGCCGCAATGGCCTTGCTTCCCACCGGAATAACCCTCTCTTTTTTTCCTTTTCCAAGCACTTTAACAAACGTATCGCTCAAATCAGAGATCATCAGCTGGCATAGCTCCGAAACGCGCATGCCAGTTGCATAAAGCAACTCAAGAATGGCCCTGTCCCTAACCCCTACCGCCTCTTCGGGATGAGGAGCGGCTAAAAGAAGATCGACCTCTTCAATCGTTAACACCTCGGGAACGAGCTGCCAGATCTTCGGCGTATCGAAATAGCGGCCTAAATCCACAGAAATTTCCCCCTCTTTTTTCAAAAAGCGGAAAACCACTTTGATCGAGACTAAAATCCGGCACGTGCTGCTCGAGGCGTAAGAACGGCCATGAAGCCAGCTCAAAAAATCGACAATCGTCTCAGCCGAACTCTCTTTCCAGGGTTTGCCCTGAAGAAACTCTTTAAACAAGGCCAAATCGCGTCCATAGGCCTCAATCGTATGAGCAGAGAGCCCCTTTTCAGAACGGATATAGTCGAGAAAATCAGAGATAAAAGGATCGCGCATATAAGAACACTCTTTCGAGTGTCCTTATAGCGGATTGAAAAGATTTTGGGTAGGAGGGTGTTTTTGAGAATGAAAGGTTAGACTGCCTTAGCCTCAATATCAGTCGCTGCAACGCCGGTATAAACAGCAAAACGATTTTTTACAGCCTCGAACATCGCATCTGCGCGCTCTTCTGTTATCACATCATGATATACCAATGCTGGGAGCACCCAAAGAGGAGCGGTCAGGATAAGGGCCGCCGTTTTAGCTGCAAACTTAGCTCTCCCCTCCAATCCATATTCAATATCATCTTTTTTACAATTTTGATGATGCTCCCAAAAATAATCTTTCACTGCCTGCTTAAATTTCGAGGAATCAAAATTTGTCCAACCCAAACTTGCAATAAGTGTGATAGCCGCCTCTGCAACGATCCCCGCTGGACCAGTAAACGCAAGTCCCGTGCTAGCGGCACCTATAGAAATCGTCGTGATCCCCAGCAAGATCCAAGCGTCTGTATTTGCATCGTAGTTTCCGTGCTCCACTTTCGCAAGCAATGTGTGACATGAACCTAAGTCCGCTTTAACGAGCTCAAAATTTTTAATGCGATACAACACTCCTTTACATTCTTCGCTTCCTTCATCTACCTGCAAGCTAAATTTCTCGGGATCATCCTTCTGCAGGGCCTTCAACTTAGCTATTTTAGCTTTGGCTAAAAGTTCATCCCAGTTATTCCCCGCTCTTTGTTTAACGGCATTAAGAACGTTACTTACTTCCTCATCGGAATCACGACACGAATCAAGATCAGCACCAGAAATTTTTTCAAAAGCGTAATATGTTTTTTCACTATTTTTCGTCATCTCTTTAAAATGATCATGATAATTTTCAGCCAGTTCTTTTAACATTTCTACAGTTAAAGCTGTATCCCCTTTATCCTCCAAAATATCTCGCAACTTGTAAGTGATGTGAAGACTATAAACAGCCTCTCCAAACATCAAGACAGACATAGAGAGAAAAGACCACATAAGAGTTAGACCAGAGATCCCAGCTACCATCGCTTTGCCGGCAATTGAGCTGACCCTAAGAGCTAGCATGCCAATACCTACAACGAAATAAGCAACGTTTGCAGGAAGGTGGACAAATGAATGCAAAGCGAGCATTTCTGCTGTTTGAGCATTGCTCATCCTTGAGGCAGCTTTATAAATCAGCCTTAACGCATTGAAGATGATGAGAACCGAGCCTATGATTCCAAAGATATTGAATGCTAAGCCTGCAGCCTTATCCGATACGGTTACCCCTATCGTCCATACCTGACGCGCGATACTCGAGCTATCGCAAAGCTCTGAAAGAGGTAAAGCAACAGCCTTAGAAACCTTATCAATCTCTTCCCCAACTCCGCCAAAACTGGGGAATGTGAAAGAACTTGGGATTCTAGGGAAAGGAAAACTGCCTGTTACAAATGCTTCATTACCCATAATAAAACTCAGCTTTAATAGACAAATTATACAGTAAATTGTGTATAAAAATCAAACTAATTTTATTATAAAGACTAATTAAAGACAACTAACCTCAAATCAGTAGTTTTTAATCACTTAAAAAACCTCTCTTTCTCGCAAAAAAGCCCATTCCCGGAGTTGATCTATTAAAGATACTTCTATACAATCCCATAAAAACCCTATAGGCGCCCCCATGAAAGACCCTTTTGACCTCCCCTCTCCCCCTTCTCCCCTCCGATCGGTCCTTATTTTCGGTCCTCCGGGATCGGGAAAAGGAACCTTAGGGAAGTTTTTAAGCTCGGCGGGCAACCATTTCCACCTCTCTTCCGGGGACATTTTCCGAGGATTATCCCCAGAATCCCCCGCGGGCCAGCTCTACCATAGCTACGCAGGCAAAGGGCTCCTTCTGCCCGATGAGATCACCATTGAGATCTGGCGCCACTTCGTCAACGGCCTCATCGCCACAAACCGCTACTTCCCAAGTTCCCAGCTGCTGCTTTTAGATGGAATCCCCCGAACCATCCGGCAAGCGGACTTACTCTTAAACTACATCAATATTGAACGGATCATCGTCTTAAAAATCGATAAGGTCGAAGAATTGATCAAAAGGATCCAAAGAAGGGCCCTCATCGAAAAAAGGACCGATGACATGGACCCAGCAGTCCTGAGAACCCGGATGGAAGTTTACGAAAAAGAGACAGTAAAAATTTTAAAACATTACCCTGAAAGACTGATCTCACAATTCAACGCCGACCAAAAACCTTTAGAGGTCTTAAGGGACGTCCTCGTCAGCCTATCACCTCTTCTAGGAAGCTAAAATAATCATTTCAGTAGATCAATAAACTCCACATGCTGTAAAATTGGATTATAATAATTTAGTAATAAACAGCATTAAATAATAAGGAGAGTTTATGAACTCTGATAATAAGTACATTGCTACACTAGAAAGTCGTATAGACCATCTAGAAACCGAGCTCACCCAGCTCGATCTTTTGCTCAAAAAAGTAGGTTTTCCAGAAGGTATCGCAACTCTAAAAGAGACAGCCGAAGAGCTCCTTCAAGAAGCCGAAATATTTAACCAATTCGAAGAGTCGGAAGCTTAATTCTTTTTTGAAGCCTCGGTGGATCATCTTCCGCATCGTAAGATGATCCACCGAATCAAACAGGAGTTCAGA
>DAINNB010000011.1:0-11098 GCA_036736085.1 Chlamydiales bacterium | reverse complement strand
CCCCTTTAAACAACTCTCTTCTCCTCCACTAACTCCTTTTTTGGGGTTTGGGTCCTCCCCCCCAACTAAAAAATATCCCCCAAAACCTATTTTGTTTTTTTGCCTTTTTTTTCCATTCCAGCTACACTTTGTCCATCTGAGGAGAATTTTGATTCTATGGCTAAGTTAATTTTTGAAGATACCAATGAAGAATTTGAGCTGCCCGATGGTTCTGGGATCACGGAAGCTTGCGAAGAAGCTGGAGTTCCTTTTGCTTGTACTGAGGGAGTTTGCGGCACTTGCGTGATTGAAGTAACAGAAGGGATGTCCAACCTATCTGAATTTAATGAAGCGGAGTCAGACTTTTTAGGCGAATTAGATAAAGAGCGTTTAGCCTGCCAGTGCAAAATTTTGGGCGGATGCGTAAAAGTTAAATTTTAAGGGATTTTATGGACCAACAAATCACAAGACACATGACTATCGAAGACATCTTTACGCAGTTTCCCCAAAAAGGGCAAAAGCTAGCGCAAGAGATGACGAATTTCGGCCTCCACTGCATCGGCTGCTCCGCTTCAACCGAAGAGACGCTAGAGCAAGGGATGTATAGCCATGGAATGACCGACGAAATGATCGAAGCTTTGCTGAAAAAACTCAATAGCGTGTTAGCCGAAGAAGCTGATCTTTCAACTATCATCCTAACTCCTAAAGCCGCTAAGAAATTCAAACAAATCCTAGACGACGAAGAAAAGACAGGCTGGGCGCTCCGCTTTGGAGAAAAGTCAGCAGGCTGCCGAGGTCTCGAGTACTTTTTAGATTTTTCCAATAAAGTAGAAGCAGACGACGTAGTTTTCGAATCGGAAGGAATTCAGATCCATGTGAACAAAAAATCGTTAGACCGCCTCTTGGGCTCAGTCATCGACTATATCGACGGCCTCAAAGGGGCAGGTTTCAAAATTTCCAACCCCAACGTCAAGTCGTCCTGCGGCTGCGGGAATTCCCACAATTATTAATCAAAAACAAACTCTCGCTCAGAGAGTTTGTCTTCCCATATTTTCTTCCATAAAGCAAACGGGATTTTAAAGGGCGCTAGCCCTTTAATGGGGCATGGGGCAACGCCCCATCTGTCGTCTCACAAATGAACCGGCGAGCCAATCGCAGCCATTGCAGCCTCTTTAATAGCTTCCGACAGCGTCGGATGCGCATTGCAGCTGTGGGCAAGCTGCTGAGCCGTCGCTTTCATTTGAATAGCAACAGTGGCCTCCGCAATCAGTTCTGAGGCGTGAGGGCCGATGATGTGGACGCCGAGGAGACGATGACTCGAGGCATCGGCGAGAATTTTAACAAAACCCTCATCTTCGCCGGAGCAGCGGGCTCTTGAGTTGGCCTTGAAGGGAAATTTGCCTGTTTTGTAAGAGATGCTGCGGGCTTTTAGATCTTCTTCGGTGAGGCCTACTGCGGCAACTTCGGGGAATGTGTAGGCAACGCTAGGAATGGAGAGGTAGTCAATAGAGGGTTTGCGGCCGGCGATAAGCTCTGCGACGGCGGCCCCCTCTTCTGAGGCTTTGTGCGCGAGCATGGGGCCATCGATCAAATCGCCAATAGCAAAAATGTGAGGCTGAGATGTGCGGAAAGAAGCATCGACGGAGATGAAACCTTTGGCCGTTTTTTCAATGCCGACAGTTTCTAAGCCAAGCTGATCGGAGTAAGGACGCCTGCCGACTGCGACCAAGATAGCATCGCCGCTGAACTGAGTTTCTTGCTGAGGGCCTTGAACGGTAAGGGTCGTGCCTTGAGCTGAAACGACTTTGTGAGAAAGATGAAATGTCATGCCTTGGGACGTGAAAATTTTTAAAAGCTGCTTCGATACTTCGAGATCGAAGTTGGGGCAGATCCGATCGAGAAATTCAATGAATACCACTTCTGAGCCGAGACGCTGATAAACAGAACCAAGCTCGACGCCAATGATGCCAGCGCCGACAATGAGGAGCTTTTTAGGGACGGAAGAAAGGGCTAAAGCGCCAGTAGAAGAGAGGATCGTTTGCTCATTGAAGGGAAGAAAAGGAAGAGCGATCGGCTCAGAGCCTGTAGCCAAAAGAATCGATTTTGCTTCATAAGATCGAGAACCGACGGAAACCGTGTGAAGACCTTTGAGAGAGCCGCGGCCTTGAATCCAATCAACCTTGTTTTTTTTGAATAAACCTTCGATGCCTTTCGTAAGCTGAGCTACAACCGTCTCTTTGCGGCTTTGCATCACTTTCCAATCATAAGAGAGAGAAGAGAAGAGAAGACCTTGATTCGCCCCCTCCTTTTGCACATGCCAAAACCACTCAGACGAGTGCAAAAGAGCTTTAGAAGGAATGCAGCCCACATTAAGGCAAGTACCTCCTAAAGTAGAGCGCTTTTCTACGCAAGCCACTTTGAGTCCAAGCTGCGCCGCGCGAATGGCCGCTACGTACCCGCCGGGACCAGCTCCTATCACAATAAGATCGTACATTTTTATAAATCCAATAAGAGCCGGGCAGGCTCTTCTAAACTATTTTTCAAATGAACTAAAAATCCGATAGACTCTTTCCCATCGACGATCCGATGATCATAACTTAAAGCGATATACATCATGGGGCGAATAACGATGGCATCATTGACGACAACCGGACGCTTGACAATGTTGTGCATCCCTAAAATACCGCTTTGCGGCGGATTTAAAATGGGGGTCGATAAAAGAGAGCCATAAACGCCGCCGTTCGTAATGGTAAATGTTCCTCCTTGAAGATCTTCAATGGAGATGGTCCCGCCGCGCGCTTTTTCAGCAAATTGCTTAAGCTGTTTTTCGATCTCTGCGTAAGTCAGCTGATCTGCATTTCGAATCACAGGGACCATGAGCCCCTTCTCGGTTCCTACAGCGACGCCGATATCGTAACCTCCGGGATAGACGATCTCATCGCCTTCGATACGGGCATTAATATCCGGATATTTTTGCAAAGCAGCAACGCAGGCTTTAACAAAAAATGACATGAAGCCGAGTTTTACCCCGTGCAATTTTTGAAAATTTTCCTGCTCTTTTTCCCTTACTTGCATGACAGCGCTCATATCCACTTCATTGAATGTGGTCAGCATGGCGGTCTGATTTTTAACTTGAACAAGCCGCTCGGCAATCGTACGTCGAAGTTTCGTCATTTTTTTTCGGGTCTGTCCTTCAACTGCTTGTTTAAGAGGAGAAGGCGCCGCTTCTAATTTTAAAGAAGGCGGAGAAACAGCTAAACTCTCTTCGATTTGAATGCGCACGGCGGGAAGAGAAGAGGGGCGCGTCTCTTTTGGTTTGGCTGGAGCGGGAACTGGAGAAGGAGCTGCCGCCTGTTTTGGTTTTTCTGGAGGCGCGCCAGCGGCTCCAGCGGGGTCTACCGACCCGATGACCTGCCCCACTTTCACTACATCGCCTGATTTAACTGTCAGGGTCATAGCGCCAGCTGCTGGAGCGTAAAGAACCTGATTGACCTTGTCTGTTTCAAGCTCTAAAATCTCCTCATCCATTTTAACGATCGACCCTGAAGGTTTTAAAATTGTTCCGATCGTCGCTTCGACCACTGACTCTCCCATAGAAGGAATTTTTATCTGCACACCCATATCAGCTCCTTAAAGCACGATCAAGCAGGTCTTGCTGCTCTTGTTTATGTTTGCGATGAGATCCTGTTGCCGTCGTGGCATTAGCGGGCCTTCCGATATAAAACAAAGCAGCATCTCTCGGTTTATGTTCTTGCAAGTGAGATCTTATATAACTCCAAGCCCCTGCATTTTCCGACTCTTCTTGCACCCACACCCATTGAGAAGCTTCTTTATACTGAGAGACGATTTCTTGAAATCTTTGATGGTGGAAAGGATAGAGCTGCTCAATGCGGACAACAGCTATGTCCGAAATATTCCTTTTTTCTCTTTCTGCCTCTAGTTCATAATAAATTTTACCCGAGCAAAATAAGATCTTTCTGCAAGTTGCGCTTGGACGGGGGCCCTCTAATATTTCTTGAAAACCTCCTTGCATCAGATCGGATAGAGAGCTGACGTTCAAAGGGGATCGGAGCAAACTTTTAGGAGTAAAGATGACTAAAGGTTTTTTCTCTTTTCTAAGAGCTTGCCTTCGTAAAAGATGGAAATACTGGGCCGGGGTCGAAGCGTTGACAATCTGCATATTATTTTCTGCTGTAAGCTGTAAAAAACGCTCAAGACGGGCGGAAGAATGCTCTGGGCCGGCTCCTTCATAGGCGTGAGGAAGGAGCAGCGTTAGGGAAGAAGGGGTGTTCCATTTATGTTCAGCGCTGGCCAAATACTGATCGATCACAATCTGCGCGCCATTATTAAAATCTCCATACTGCGCCTCCCAAAGAACTAAAGCGTTGGGAGCTGACCAGCTATAACCATATTCAAAGGCCATCCCTGCAAATTCAGTCAGCGGCGTATTGACCACATCAAGCCGGCCTTGCTTGGGATTTAGCTGCGTTAATGGCGAATAAGATTATCCAGTCTCTGCATCAATCAAAACTAAATGCCTTTGACTAAACGTGCCCCGCTGAGAATCTTCTCCAGCCAAGCGAACAGAGACATTTTGCAAAAGCAAAGAACCAAAGGCCAGACATTCGGCCGTTGCCCAGTCTATACAAGGCTTAGTTGCATCGCCCATGACCGCGCTAAGTCGATCTTGCAGCCATTTTTCTAATTTGGGGTGCACATGAAATTCTTTTGAAGGCTGGCAATAGACAGAGGCGATATGCTGGAGCGTTTTTTGATCCACTCCACTGGAAAAAGGCTCTAACAAATGGGAAGAAAAAGTCTTTTTTTCAATAACTGGAAGGTTTTTTGCCGACTCTAAAGACTTGGCCAAACCTTCTTTAACCTGCTGTTCAAATGCTTCGGCCGCCGATTGAGTCAAAATCCCCTCACTAATCAGTTTGGCTGTATACAGATCTCGAATCGATGCTTTGGAACGGATCATCTTATACTGATTTGGCTGCGTATAAGAAGGTTCATCCCCTTCATTATGGCCATATTTCCGATAGCAAAGAAGGTCAATGAACACATCGCATTGAAATTTCTGACGCAGCTCTGCGGCTAAGCGGGCGGCAAAAAGACAGCTCTCTGGGTCTTCCGCATTCACATGGAACACAGGGCATCCAAATGCTTTGGCAATATCTGTGCAGTAGCGGGTCGATCTTCCCTCTTCAGGCGCTGTCGTATATCCAATTTGATTATTGACAACGAGATGAAGAGTTCCTCCTATGCTGTAAGAAGGAAGGTTCATAAGTTGGAGCGTTTCATAAATGACGCCCTGTCCTGCGATGGAAGCGTCGCCATGGATTAACAAAGCACCGATATTTCCCCGTTTCTCATCCTGCTTGAGTATCTGCAAAGCACGAACCTGACCTAATACGACCGGATCGACAGATTCTAAATGAGAAGGATTAGCAGCCATTGAAACTAAAATATGATTTCCGGAAGCGAGGGCTATCTGTTTGGAAAAACCCATGTGATACTTTACGTCATCATGTCCAACTTGAGATAAAACGGTATCATCTTCAAACTCTTGCAAAAGCTCGGCATAAGGTTTTTCTAGAATCTGGGCTAATACGTTGAGTCTTCCTCGATGTGCCATTCCAATTAACATCTCTTGGACGCCAAGCACCCCTGCTTGCTGGACCATTTCTGAGACAAGGGGGATCATCGTTTCACCCCCTTCTAAAGAAAATCGGGTCTGTCCTACATATTTCCTATGTAAAAACTGCTCTAGCCAATCTGTTTTTGATAAAGTTTCCCAGAGGCGGAGTTTTTCTTCGGGAGCCAAAGTAAATGAGCTAGGTCCTTCAAGCTTCTCAGCTAACCATTCTTCTAATTCAGCTCGGCCTAAGTCCATATACTCTACCCCTATCTTAGAAGCATAGACGCTTTGCAGGGCGGCCAAAATATCTTTAAGGGGGGCATCGGTTTTTCCGCACCAGCCTAATGTAGGAAACTCTTGAGAAAGCTCGCTTTCAGAAAAACCCAAGTTCTCCAAACTCAGCTCAGCCGGCGCGTTAGGCTGCGCTAAAGGGTTCACAGATGCAGCCAAATGGCCAAAGCGCCTATAAGCTTGTATCAATTTGAAGATACGAAGATGCGCCGAAGAGTCTTTACCTTCCAGCTCTTTTGGTTTATTGAGATATCCGGCAAAATCAATGCCTTGAAAAAAGTAGCGCCAAGAGGATTCTACGCTCTCTGGATTTTCAAGATATTTTTTATACAGATCTTCAATCAGCGGAAGATTGGCTATTTGAGTATGGTCAGGAAATGGAGTTTGCATATTTTCCTCAAATAGCACAGCCCTATTTTATCTACAACCATCCTTAAAAGAGATTTTTTTCCTCCCCCCCCTTTACTAAAAATAGAAAATCGAGTAAAAAGTATGCCTCAGCCGGTGGTTTTCACTTTTTCGTGCGAAACTCGGGAAAAAAATAAAAAAATATTTTACATTTTACCTAAACCTAGGATAGGAAGGTGGGAAAGGTCGTTCAAAAGACGGCGATTCCCCTGAGAAAAGGAACAGCTCAATGAATATGAAAAGCGAAAGACTAAAAAAGCTCGAAACAGAGCTAGAAGATTTGGAACAATGGATGAACTTAGGGCTTGTCCCCAAGAAAGATGTGGAAAAGCACAAAGAAGAGATCCGCTCGATCCAAGCGAAGATCAATGAAGAGAAAGACCGTTTGCGCTACTTAAAAGAGAGCGGCGAACTGGAAGAATACGTCACTCCTAAACGTTCTTCCGCAAGGCAAGCTTATGCCGAGCCTCACACTTTGCCCGATATGGATGTAGGAGATCACATGACAGACGCCGGACTCGACATGGAAACGGAAGCGTATGACATGGAAACGATCACAGAAGACGAAACCGAAGGCGGAGGTGGAGGAGGTTCTACAGAAGAAGAATCTACCCTCTTGGAAGAAGAAGATGAGGACCCCTTTTCAGATAGAAATCGCTGGAAGCGTGGTATTCTCGAAGATCCGGATGCAGACAACTGGTGACTTCTACGAAGCAAGGTAGAGACGAAAACTTAATAAGCCTCTATTTCCACATCCCCTTTTGTACCAAAAAATGTCCCTACTGCCATTTTTATGTAGTTCCTAATCAACAGACCTTCCATCCTTTGCTAGCTGAAGGGCTCGAAAAAGAATGGGAGCTCAGGGCCCCTCAGATCCAATCAAAAGAGATCGCATCCATCTACTTTGGAGGGGGCACCCCTACTTTATTCGGTCCAGAAGCGATAGCTGCTGTCCTTGAGAGAATTGAAAGAAAGTCACCCGATTGCGAAATCACGATCGAAGCTAACCCTGAAGAGGCAACGCATGAGCTGCTGGTCGAATACCGGCAAATCGGCATCAATAGGCTCAGCTTGGGGGTGCAGTCTCTCGACGACAGGTCTTTACAAACATTAGAGAGGATCCACAGCGCAGCAAAGGCCAAAGAAGCGATTTTAGCAGGCGCTAAGGCAGGATTTACCAATATCTCCATCGATCTCATGTATGATCTGCCCTCGCAGACTGAAGCGAGCTTCCGTTATACCTTAAACCAACTATCCGATCTTCCTATCTCTCATGTATCTCTCTACAATCTTACAATCGAACCGCATACCGTTTTTTATAAAAGAAGAAAAACTCTTTTACCTCAAATCCCCTCTTCCTCCACAAGCTTAAATCTTTTGCAAAATGCTCTTGATGCGTTAGAAAAAGCGGGGCTCAAACGATATGAAATTTCCGCGTTTGGGCGTCCCTCTGTACATAATAGCGGCTATTGGACAGCCCGCCCTTTTCTAGGATTTGGTCCTTCTGCTTTTAGTTTTTGGGAAAAGACCCGATTTCGAAATATAGCGAACTTGCAGCGCTATGTTAAAATGCTTAAAGAGGGAAATTTCCCTGTAGATTTTGAAGAAAAGCTCTCCTATCCAGCAGATCTTAAAGAACTTCTAGCTATCCAACTCCGGCTGAAAGAAGGCGTAGACACAGATACTTGGCCTCTACCTGAAGAGACTCGAAAAACCCTTCGAAAGTTAGAGCAAGAAGGGTTTGTCAGACAAACTTCCTCTGTCTGGCAACTTACCGACAAAGGAATGTTGTTTTACGATACAGTGGCCGTTGAATTAATCTAGACCTAACGGACTTCAATCACTTTCATATCAAAACGGAGAGACTGGCCAGCTAGAGGATGGTTAAAATCCAATACAGCTTTATTCTCATTGATTTGATGCACACGGATAGGGAAAACGCCTCCGGCAGGATCTTGTATACCGAGCACAGCGCCCACATAGCGAAAAGAATCCGGTACAGCGTCTAAATCGACCTCTTTAAAAGCTTCTTGCACAATTGGGCCATAAGCTTGCTCTGGCTGCAAATGCACTTGTTTTTCATCACCAGCTCGAAGGCCCAATAAAGCTTCTTCCAAAGCAGGAAACACTTGATGCGATCCAACAACAACAACTAGAGGAGCTTCCCCTACATTCGAGTCAATTTGCGTACCGTCGGCTAAAAATACGGTAAACTCAAATGCAACCTTTTTTCCTTTCTCTATCATATCGATCCTTTTCTCTTGAAGATTCCCGCACCCGGGGTTGTTTCGGTATATACCGAAACAACTGGAAAAATCGTTTCTTGTCCACATCAGCTTTGCCTCAAGATTTTGATTCTCACTCGCGCTATCGCCTCCGGCAATAGTCTCTCGCTCCGAATCAACATGTTGAAAAGCCCCCATGTCAAAAACAGATTCTTCTAGTTGTTTCGATATAAAACCGCTTATTGTATTTCTGGCGCAAAATGTCAAAATATATTTCAGAGATGAAGCAGATTCAAACACCTCAAATCGCCTGCAAAAACTTGCAGCAGTGTATTCTATGGCAGGATTAAAAGCTTTGAATTAAAAAAACAGCAGGCTCTTTTTCAAGGGGGAAAGAAAATTTCTTCCATTCAGCCACAGACAAAGAGACGCACCGCTCATAAGGCGACGTCAATTGAACTGCTATGCAAAGACGCGTAGACGGCTGAAGGGAGGCTTTTAACGTCTCAAGAAGTTTTGCAGAACGATAGGGCGCCTCGATCCAGATTTGCGCCGCTGAATCAACGCGCGATCTTTTTTCCAATTCAAGAATTTTTTTCTCTAAAAGAGGAGCCTCTCTTGGCAAGTAACCATGAAAAGCAAAATGCTGGCCTGTGAAACCAGAAAGCTGCAAGGCCATTAGGATCGATGAGGGACCAGCTAAGGTCTGAACAACTATCCCCTGTTTTTGAGCTTTAGAAACTAAGTCGGAGCCAGGATCCGCAATACAAGGAAGGCCTGCATCAGAAATAAGACCCCAAGTCTGCCCTCGAAGAATCGGTTCGAGTAAAAGCCCAACCTCGTCTGGCCGAGAATGTTCATTGAGTGTTTGCAGAGGCAACGCTGTCATTTGATCATGCGTGAGAAACCTGCGTAAATAACGACGAGCTGCTTTCTCGCTCTCTGCGATCAATCCTTGCAAAGAAGCCACAATCTGTCCGGTTGCAGCGGGAAGATGCAGCGCTACATCTGCCGCATCATCCAAAAGATTGGGTAAAAGAACAAGACGTCCCATTAATTTTTTCCTGTTTTTGTTAGTGAAGAACGAAACCAATCTAATAGGACAGACAAGTCGCTCGATCCTGAGCGAGAGAGCAGCTCGATGCGGAAAAGGAGCTGAAGTCCTTTTTGAAAATAATTCGATCCAAGCCTCATTGCCTGAGACACTCTCTTTTCTAACATTTTGGGCCAAATTTTGGGCAGTCTTGCTCCGATTTCAGATAAACTCGCTTGAGATGCAGCAAGAGAGGAAATTTTAAGTCCCGTTTGCAGCTGCGCGCGGATCGCTGGCAAAAGCCCATGAAAAGACCCCTCTTCGAGCCCCCCTTCAAATCTCGCTTCCCACACGATCTCTTCCGCTACTTGCCAAAGCGTGTGCGAACGGCTGGAGGCAGCTATTTTTTCCACATCGGAAGGTTCAATGGAAGAACCCGAACCGGTAAAGCAAATGAGCTTATCAATCTCCCCTTCTAACAAAGCAACATCTTTGTCTACGCGCTCCAATAAAAGTTGCAAGGCCTCAGAGGAGAGGCGTTTGCCCGCCTGTCTTGCCTTGTCGAAAAGATGTTCGGAAAGACGCTTGTCTTTTTCCCAAGGTTTTTCCTCGCAAAGATCAAAGACCACGCCCCTTTTTTCCACTGCACTATATAAAGGGCTTTTACCTCGGGATCCGAAAATCAAATAACCTGTTAAATCAGGCCTAGCTAATAAATCGATAAAGCCTTGCGCTTGTTTTTTAGACAATTTTTCAAGCTCATCAATCAGAGCGACCGGTTCCTGGGCAAATAAGGAAGGGCTGTCAATTTCAGTAAATAATTCAGACAGCGTTGCATCTGCTGCGCTTAAACGAAAAAGGGGCTGATCGGGAACTGAGACCAGAGAAACCAAAACATCCAACCAGCGCTTTCTTTCAAAATCATCGGGAACCGCGATCAGATAAACTCGGCTCAATCCATGAAGGGCCGATGCTTCCAAATGCTTTTGAAACAGTTTTACATTTTGATATTTCATAAGAGGTCTTTAACCGAGGGCGATCTTTCTCGAGTATACGAAAAAAGGCACTTGAAAGGCACCTATTTTTTCTTGACAAATCTTCAATTTAACTATATATCGAAGACAGCCCTCAACACCCGCTTGGAGATGACAACATGAAATTTTTCAAAAAAAAGACAACAGAAACTCCTCCGTCTGAGCGCAAATCTTTCCAAGAAATCATCCATGAACGGGTCTTGACCGCGGAAGGTTGGCGCCGCAGAATTTTAAAGCGGGCTAAGAAATCAAAACCCTCATAAAACATCATCTTAGCATAGAAATAAGATTCATTTTATCGGCCGATTCCCGTTGAATAGATATCCAGTCCATCAAAACTTCTTGAAGTTCACTTTTAAACTCCCGGCAGCTTGCAGGCTGATAGAAACGAAGACTCTCAAGGGCAACATTTTTTAAAAAAGAGTGTCCTGGAAGAATTACGTTGCGCGCTATCAGACGGCCTTTAACTGCAGGATTTTCTAGATCC
>DAINNB010000010.1:10139-21626 GCA_036736085.1 Chlamydiales bacterium | reverse complement strand
TTATTAATTAATGTGCACATGAAAACCTTACTTTTTTTTGTTTTTCGACACAAATTTATCCTTTTTATTGATAGTTTTCAAGATTAAAAATTCTCATTTCTGTGATTTCAACTTATGTATTGAATTGAATTTTATTTTTTTTTGAGATAACCTCTTTGGTGAAAAAGAGGGAGAGCTTTATGCAAAGCACTGTTTTACGTGATCCTGAGTCGGCGCGTTTCCGCCAAACAAATCAATTATATAATATCAGTCAATTTGGTTTTAATGAGGAAAGTAAAAAGTTTATTGAGGACTGCGATCGCCTATTTGGAGAGAAGGTAGAAGAAGTGCGCAAAGCTAGGGAATCCGGTGTCCTTTCTCCATCTGAAGAAGCTGCTTTACTAGGCCGTTGTACAAAATATTTAAGACAGCTGGATGACGCTGCATCAAAGCGGTTAGGCTACCCTTTGCATAGATATTGCTGTTGCCATGTCAAAGAACATAACGTCGAGAATTCCAGAGACCAGTTAAAATCTGCTTGGCCACTGCTACAAGACCCTTCGATCCGCTGGACTGATTATCCAGAATCGATTCAGACCGATGAAAAGTTAAAAGGGCTTTCAGCTACTTTGATGAGCTGGTCTCTTGGCGGCGGGCATAATGTGGTTCGAGATTCCTTGTCATCCCGTTTGGCGTCTCGGGGGATGCATATCTACAAAGTAGCCGCGGATGAAGAAGTGTTGAAAAAGTTTGATTTCGTCCATAACATATCAGGGGGCAGAATTTCTTCTGGCGATGTCGTCAATTTTTTGATGCGCCATAACTTTTGGTTTCTTTTGACCTTTATTATTTGGTTTTTTGGAATCTAAAGCGATGCCACCCGCCAATTTAAAACAGATGAATTTTTACTCGCTTTGCAAATAAGGGGAGATGCGGACCTTGTTATTTCTTGTTTCGATCGTTATTTGAATGCGATTGAAAAAGCAGCCCATGCGAATGGAAAACCCATATTGAGCGTAGCTACCGATTTCGATCCTGATGTCAACGGCATTGCGACTCCAGCCGATATCCATAATCCTGATTTTTTGCGCGCGGTCATGGTTCTAGAACAAGATCGGTTGGTCCAGAAATTAGAAGAGCATATAGGAGAGGGGCGGATCCGTTTTGCGGGACTTCCTGTCAGAAGCGCTTTTTTAAAAGAGTATTCGGCTGAAGAATTAGCTGCTTTGCGAGCACAATACCAAGTTGATCCTGATGCCCAGGTCGTCGTTTTGGTTGCAGGTGGACAAGGCGTTCAAAATGGATATGCAAAATTATTGGCAGAGCATTATCGGAAAAATGAGCATTCGAGCGGCGCTAATTCATTGCCAAAGATCCATCTTTTTGTTGTGACAGGGAAAAATGAATGGCAAAAAAAACGGTTGGATAAAACATTTGCTAGCTTTGATCATCCTTTATTAAAAGTGAACATCTTAGGTTGGTTGGAAGAAAAGCCGATGGGGGAATTGGTCGCTTTAGCTGCACAGCCCGTGGGAGTTGAAGGGTATAGAGGCGCCTTAATTTCTGCAAAAGGCGGAGGAGGAACTCTTTCTGATGCCGTCGCGGGAGGCGCTCCTCTCATTGTCTGCGACCGAAATCCGATCTCTTGGGAGCAAGGAAATATTGAATATGTCCGTAGAAATAAATTTGGACTAAGCTTTGTAGAAAAACGGGAATTTGTTCCTACTTTGTTAACTTTGCTTAATTCACCTTACAAACCTGAGGTCGATTATCGGAGCTTTCATTCAATCGAACGTTCGGTCGAACTTGTCAAGGAGCTACTGGAAAGAAATCGAGAGCGCCTTGCAGTTTCTCAGGGAGAGCAAGAAAAACTAGCATGACGGCGTCTTACGCTTTTCTAGGAAACCCTACCGCGGCCTCATAACAGAGCAGCAGATGGTTCACTCCGTTCATCGCGCGGTGGGGTTTTGATTCTCCAGGCAGTTGGTAGTAAGAAGCGATGGAGTCTTTAGAAAAACCGGTTTCCCAAGGAAACGGGCTTTGGTTTTTTTTTGCTTTTTCCATTGTGAGAGCCCAGTGCATCGAGGCTAAGTCGAGCCAATGATAGGGCCAGCTTAATAGCTCTTGCGTGTCAGCATCGATAAGCTGAGAGAAAAAGACCCGGTCGAAAGAGGGGTTTTGGCAGATGAAGACCGCTTTTTTTCTCCGTACGCCACAGAGAGTAAAGAGATCAATAATCTGTTGAGAAACCTGTCTTGGCGTCATCCCTTTTTCTATTTCGTCCCATGTAAAGCCATTGATCCTCAAACTTTCTTGGTCGCTTTTTTCCCATGCCCCTATAGGTTGGGCTACGATGGTCTGAAATCGCTCTTTTTCCTCTCCCGAAGACAAGTCGACAATTTTTAAGGCGATCTCTAAAATTTTATGGACCTGAGGGTTCAATCCATTCGTTTCCGTATCTAAAAATACTCCAATCACGATGACCCAAAAAATAGTTTAAAAAAAAGCGCGGAAGGTTTTTTAGCGCACTACTGTCAAGATAACAATTTAGCATAGAAATAGCAAGGGATGGTATACCGAAACACCCTCAAAAACCGATTTTTTGACGGCGTCGGCTTTGCCTCAAAATTTTGATTCTCACTCGCACCTTGCCTCTGGCAAGATCGCTCGCTTCGAATCAGAATGTTGAGGCACCTCGTTCTCAAAAACCAGTTTGTCAGATAGTTTCGGTATAAAATTTTTTGCTGTTAGAAAAAAACAGGAAGGATGTGTTATAGTTTGGGCTCTGGAATTAGATTCATTGGGTATTTATGGCTTTGCCTCCGCAAAAATTTCGCGAAATTGTTTTTCAAATTCTTTTTAGCAGGGATTTTTCTTTAGCTGAGCCTCAAGAAATGATTGCGCTTTTGATGAAAGAGCTTAAAGTGACAAAAAAGATTGTCATGGAAGCTGCTGCCAGGGCCCATCTAGTAGAAAATCATGTAGAAGAACTAGATAAGATGATCTCCCGCTTTTCAACCGAATATAGCTTTGAAAGAATTTCTAGAGCGGAAAAATCTGTTTTACGCTTGGGCGCCTTTGAGCTCTTGCATGATTCTACGATTCCTCCTAAAGTAGCGATTGCTGAGGCGATCCGCATTTGCCGCAAGTTCGGCTCCCCGGAGAGCTCTAAGTTCATCAATGGTTTACTAGACGGTATATACCATGCTATCACTCCAGCAGGGGCGCTCGCTTAAAGAATTTTCCACCTTTGGGATCGGAGGGCCGATCCATCTTTTGACAGAAGCTCGGTCTCTATCTGAAATGCAAGAAATTTTTCAATGGATCCAGAGAGAAAAAATCCCTTTTTTGATCCTTGGCAAAGGGTCGAATTGTCTTTTTGATGATCGAGGCTTCGATGGGTTGGCTATTATCAATAAAATCGATTTTTGCCATTGGGCGGGCAACGAAGTATCTGTCGGCTCTGGCTATAGTTTTTCTCTGCTCGGGGTCCAATCGGCCCGCAAAGGATTTGCAGGGCTCGAGTTCGCCTCCGGCATCCCTGCAACAGTGGGCGGCGCTGTGTTTATGAACGCCGGTGCGAATGGAAGCGAAACATGGCAAGTTTTGCGCTCCATCCAATTTTTGTCCCTTGAAGGGGAGTTCTATGACTATCCTAAAGAAGAGTTGGAATTTGGTTACCGCTATAGTTCTTTTCAGAAAAAAATGGGCGTTATTGTTTCTGCTGCATTCACCCTTTCGCCATCAAAAGAAGCTAGGGCCCGTCAGCTTGCCATTGTAGAAACGAGGCTCAGCACGCAGCCATATAGAGAAAAGAGCATTGGATGTATTTTCCGCAATCCGAGCCCTGAAAAGCCGGCCGGTCTTTTAATCGATCAGTGCGGTTTAAAAGGAGCTCAAATCGGAGGGGCTAAAATCTCTCCCGTTCACGCCAATTTTATGATCAACTCTGGCGATGCTAGCGCAAAAGATGTGTTGGATTTGATTCAAATGGTCCAAGAGCGGGTAAGAGAGCAAACGGGCTGGCATTTAGAACCGGAAATTCGGATGATAGGTTTTTCATGAACTCTTTTCGCGCAGACCTTCATTGCCATAGCGACTGCTCCGACGGTAGCGATCCTCCTTCTGCTTTGGTCCATTTAGCAGCTGAAGCAGGCTTGCAAGGGCTTTCGATCACAGATCATGATACAATTGAAGCCTATACGCCTGAGCTATTTCAAGAAGCTTTGGCTAAAAACATCCAGCTGCTGCCAGGAGTCGAGCTTTCTACAGAATACTGCGATACAAGCGTTCATATTTTGGGCTATGGAATAGATATAAAATCGGCCTCTTTTTGCTCGTTTTTAGCAGAAATCCAACGTAGGAGAGTAGATCGGAACCGAGAGATTTTAGCCAATTTGGCCCGAAAAAATCTTTCGATCTCAGAAGACGAACTGACTTTTTTCGCTTCGCGAGCTGAAGGGAAAAAAACAATCGGGCGTCCTCATATCGCAGCCCTCATGGTGCAAAAAGGCTTTGTAAGAACATGGCAAGAGGCATTTGAAGTTTATCTGAAACAAGGCGCCTGTTGCTATGCATCAGGTAAAAAATTCACTCCGCACGATGCCATTAGACAGATCCATTCAGCTGGAGGCAAAGCTGTTTTGGCCCACCCTCATTTTTTGCGAAGAGGGTTTGTCCTTAGAGATCTTTTGGCTTTAGATTTCGATGGAATAGAATGCTATTATGCCAAGTTGCCCAAGCAGCAAGAAAAGCCTTGGGTCGAGCTAGCGGAGAAAAAAGGCTGGATTGCGACAGGCGGCTCCGATTATCATGGAGCTTTTAAACCGCACCTTTCTTTGGGTTGTTCATGGGTCAACGAAGCGACATTTGCAAAACTCCTGCCTCTTTAAATTCTTTATTGGATTATCTCTTTTCTTTTAAAAGAAGTTTTCAATCAGGTCTGGAATCGATGCGCCAGATTGATCGGGCGCAAAATCATTTGCACCGCCATTTTCGTTCGATCCATGTCGCGGGAACCAACGGGAAGGGATCTGTATGTCATAAAATTGCCGCCGCCTTGCAAGCGGAAGGATATAGAGTGGGCCTTTATACCTCGCCCCATCTCGTCTCTTTTTGCGAAAGGATCCGAATAAATGGGCGTATGATTCCTGAAGAAGATGTTTTACGTCTTTTGCCTCCGATCATGGACTTGGGAGCTGGTTCTTTTTTCGATTATGCTACAGCGCTAGCTTTTGCCTATTTTGCTGAGCAAAGAATTGACCTTGCTGTGATAGAGACCGGGATCGGTGGGAGATTTGATTCGACGAATGTGATCCACCCGATCTTGTCGATCATTACTTCCGTAGATTACGACCATATGCATCTTTTAGGAAAGACGCTGCAGGAGATCGTCTATGAAAAAGCAGGGATCATCAAACCGAATGTCCCTTATCTTTTAGGGCCGAAAGTTCCTTTTTTAGAAGGCCCTAGAGCAAGTTCCTGCACAAGCGGCTTTTATGATGAAGAAAATTCTCTTATCGCGAAAAAGGCGCTAGAGATGCTCGGCGTTTCTCCCTCTTCTATTTCAGCAGGAGTTGCTACGCGGCCGCCGTGCCGCTTTGAAGTCGTCCATGAAAAGTTCATTCTCGATGTTGCCCATAATCCTGACGCCATAGCTAAACTTATTGCCGCTCTCCGTTTACACTTTCCTAGCAAAAAATTCCATTTTTTCGCAGGTTTTTCTTTAGACAAAGACGCAGCATCTTGTCTTCGGTTGCTGGCTCAAGCAGGTTCGATCACATGTCTCGGCGGAGATCATCCGCGCCTTTTTACAGCCGATGAGCTCAGCCTTCTCGCAGATTCCCTTGGGATCAGCGCGTCAAAAAGCGAACGGTTCCGTTGCGCTGATATCGACGCAGATCTTTGCATTATTTGCGGTAGTTTTTATCTAATGGCAGAAGCCCGACAATCCATAGAAGACTGGGCGCGCGGTTCCGGTTGAGCCATCGATAATGGCAGACGCTCCAGGATTTTTGATCGAGATGAGAGGCCCACTCAATCAGGGCTTGCTCTTCCTGGAGCCCTTCATCGTGGCCGGGATAGCAGGTGATGCTAAGGGCCCCTTTCGGACCGAGGAGCTTTAAACTATCTTGAACGCTCGATAGGGTCGACTCCTTCATTGTTGTGATCTCTTTATTTCCTCCTGGTAAATAGCCTAAATTGTAAACAATTAATTGAGGCTTTTTAGGTAAAATGAGAGAGCGTATTTCGGCGTGGGAGCGATGAAAGAGCTTAATTTTTTTTTCTCCGATCCGGGCCTTTGTTTTTTCTAATGCATCGGCCTGAATATCCAGCCCAATTACTTCGCAGCCTAATTCGGATAAAAAAAGAGCATCATGTCCATTGCCCAGCGTGGCATCGATTGCCAAATCTCCAGGCAGGACCTGCTGGCGCCATAAATGATGTGCTAGTTCGAGGTGTGGTTTCATAGGTTTATTTTTTTGACAAGGCATCATACTCAAAGCTGGGATAAATCAACAAGACATACTGAAACAATCTGAAGAATCGGGGAGTGGCAAGAAGATTTCTCAAAATTTTGATTCAAAGCATGCGGCTATTTGTAGAAGGCAAGAACAACGTATTATGACTTTCATTTGCTCCAAATTCGTAAATAGTCTATGATGTTGTACTTTAAAATTTGTCATGGGGTGTTAGCTCAGTTGGTTAGAGCGCCACGTTGACATCGTGGAGGTCGGCTGTTCGAGTCAGCTACATCCCAACCCCTATGCTAGAAGAAAAATTTTTACATCTCCAACCTCTCCGCCAGGCTGCTTCTCATGTTTTGGCGGCGGCTATCTTTGAAACTTATCCTTTGGTCGATCTTTGGATTTCTGAGGCCACCGATGTGGGGTTCGTCTGCGAGTGCTATTTTCCTCATCCTGTCCACCCGGATACTTTGCCTTTAATTGAACAGAAGATGAAAGAGATTGTCCGGCAGGCCCGGCCGATCCGTATTCTTGAGATGGTCCCTGTCAGCGCGTCCGCTTTGTTGAAAAAAGATGGGCATGAAGAGCAGAGCGCATTTGTGCTGGACGCTGTAGAAAAAGGATCTCTCGTCGAGCTCGTTGAGATGGGAGCTTTTCATCAATTGACTAAAGGTCCTTTAGCTTCGAACGCATCTGAACTTGGGGCCTTTAAGCTGCTTTGTATAAAAGTTCTTCCAGATCAAGGTCTTCGCATAGAAGGGGTTGTGAGCTATTCCAAAGACGATCTTAAAAAATTCATTAAACTTCTGTCTGCTTTTGAAGAAAATAATTATCAAAAGATAGGCTTTAAGTTGGGTTTTTGGAAATGTTGGGACGAGGGGGTGATTTGGCTTCAAAAAGGAATTGAGGTGAGGGAAAGCCTCTGTCAAACCTTTTTTCAAGAGCTTCCTCTTGTCGAGTGTTCGGAGTATTCCGATGAGCTTTTGCTTCATTTTCAAAAAAATTGTCGGCTATGGAAAGGGGGTTCAACAAAAGATTTGAGGACTTCTTTTTCAAGTCTGCAGCAAATTCTTTTTTATGCGAGGGGCGAAAGGGAAAAAAATATGAATTCCCTCTTGCATTCGATCCATAAAACATTTATCATGTTGGGCTTTGATTGCTGGATCCGAGTCGTCGGAAAACGGCGCGCCTGGAAGGGCGTAGAGCTCCCTGATGGAGTGCGAGTAGAAACTGCCCAAGAACCTGAGGCTCGCATAGATTTGATGGCATGGGATTTTTTGATGAGACCCGTAGCTATCGCCTCAGTGAGAGAAGTGCGCGCACCTTCAGGAAAGAAAGATGCATTGATTTGTGAAGCTTTTATTGAAAAAATTTTGGTTCTTATGTTAGAAAAGAACCTAAGAACTTCGTTTTTTTAAGAGAACCAGAACCGCGGTAGATTTTGAGAATTAATAGAGAGATTCGAGCAGACAAACTTCGCGTCGTCACAGAAGGTGGCGAGCAATTAGGAATTTTAACGCTGAGAGAGGCTTTGGCTCGCGCAGAGGAAATGGGCCTGGACTTAGTCGAGATTGCGCCTACGGCAAAACCGCCTGTGGCAAAAATTATCGATTACGGCAAATTTCGCTACGCATTAGCGAAGAAAGAAAAAGATAGTAAAAAGGCGCAAGTTCAGATCAAGGTCAAAGAGGTCAAATTGAAGCCAAACATCGATACGCATGATTTTCAAACGAAAGTCAAGCATGCCCGGGATTTTTTGACTAAGGGTAATAAAGTGCGTATCACATGTATGTTTCGCGGTCGCGAAATGCTTCACTTGGATCTTGGGATCAAGGTGATCCAGCAGTTCTGCACAGAACTGTCCGACGTATCGATTGTGGAAGCGTCGCCAAAATTAATGGGTCGATCGATGTCGACGACGCTTGCTCCTAGCGGCAAGCGGCCTAAAGCCGTCGCAGAGACAGCCCCTAAGAAATCAGGAGAGTAGATCGTGCCTAAAATGAAAACTAAAAAGGCTGTAGCAGCCAGGTTTCGAGTAACAGGAACCGGAAAATTAAAACGCACCCGTCCAGGAAGACGTCATATTTTGACAAAGAAGAGCTCCAAGCGCAAACGCGATTTGGCAAAATCTCGGCTTGTTGACGAAGGTCAAGTGAAAATGTTTAAAATGTTAATGGGCGTATAGGAGAAGAGTCATGGTACGTGTAACAAACGCCGTCGCATCGCGAGCAAGAACGAAAAAACTTCTTAAGCGCTGCAAAGGGTTCTACGGCGATAGAAAGAACCACCTTAAATTAAGCCAAGATGCCTTAATGACGGCCCTGGCCAACAATTATAAGCACCGTAAATTGCGCAAGCGTGATTTCCGCAGCCTTTGGATCACTCGTATTGGAGTGGGAGCAAAGATGAACGGCCTTTCTTATAGCCGATTGATCGATGGTTTGAAAAAAGTCGGTTGCGCAATCAATCGTAAAATTCTTTCTGAACTCGCGATCCGCGATCCTCACGCATTTACCGCTATTGCAGGTACTGCGAAAAAAGGACTAGCTGCGTAATTTTTCTTGTTAAGCCCGGTCTTTACCGGGCTTTTTTTTAGGTGTGTATGACTTCTTTGCTGCATCAAATCGAACAGCTCCGCTCTACGTTTATCCAAGAACTTCAAAAAGCTTCCCACACAAAAGATTTAGAAAATCTCAAGGTCAAGTATCTAGGCAAAAAAGGCCCAGTTCAGAGCTTAATGATCGAACTTAAGCATAGCCCTTCAGAAGAAAGACCCCATTTAGGCAAGTTAATCAACGACCTAAAAGAGGAATTGGTTGCCCACTGCGATAATAGTTTGGCGTGCTTTAAAGAACAAGAGATGAGGATCCGTTTTGAGAAAGAACGTCTAGATCCTGCTCTTCCAGGTAGGAAAAGCTTTTTAGGTCGCTCTCACCCAGTCATCCAAACATTGGACAGCGCCGTTGACATATTAGTCGGCATGGGATTTTCAGTGCGGCTCGGTCCCAATTTAGACACAGACTATTATAATTTCGAAGGTCTTAATTTTTCTCCGGACCATCCGGCTAGAGAAATGCAAGATACATTTTATATTTCAACTGACTGGCTGCTTCGCACGCACACAAGCAATGTGCAAGTCCATACGATGGAAGAGACGAAGCCGCCTATTCGAGTAATAGCTCCGGGAAGATGTTTTCGCAATGAAACAATCTCCGCCCGCTCTCACGTTTTTTTTCATCAACTAGAGGGATTTTACGTCGATAAGCACGTGACATTTGCCGATTTGCTTGCAACGATGGATGAATTTTGGAAAAAACTGCTTGGAGAAGATGTGGAAACCCGTTTTCGTCCTAGCTATTTTCCTTTTACTGAGCCTGGATTGGAAGTGGATGTCCTTTGCACATCCTGCAAGGGATCTGGTTGCCGTCTATGCAAACACACTGGTTGGCTGGAAGTGTGCGGCGCCGGCATGATCCATCCTAATGTACTGAAAAAAAGCGGTCTCGATCCAGAAGTTTATTCAGGTTATGCTTGGGGAATGGGGATTGAGCGGCCTACGATTTTGCGGCACAACATTACTGATATTCGCTACTTTACTCAAAACGACATGAGATTTTTGCGGCAATTTTCGTAAATCCTAGACTTTTAAAGTCTAAACTTGTAAAGTTTAGACTTCTATCTATACGGAAGAGTGGCAGAGTGGCCGATTGCACCTGTCTTGAAAACAGGAGGCCTGCGAGGGTCCGTGGGTTCGAATCCTACCTCTTCCGTTTCTTTTAGCTTTTTCCTTATTTAACCTGTGGTAATCCACAAAGAAAGAAAAAAATAAGCCAAGGCTCCGACTAGCCCCGCTCCGGGGAGAGTGAAAAACCATGCCATAACGAGTTTTTGAGGAACTTTCCAAGTTACTGCTTGAAGTGATTTGGCGGACCCTACGCCGGTGATGCTGCCTGCGATCATTTGCGTTGAGCTGATCGGCATGCCAAGAAAACTGGCAGAAAGGATCACGAAAGAAGCTGTAGCCTCTGCTGCAAAGCCTTGGATAGGTTCGATTTTTGTGATCGCAAACCCCATGGTATGGATGATCCGAAAGCCTCCGAATGCAGTCCCTATCGCCATGGTGAGGGCGCAAGCAAAAATTACCCAGACGGGGATATCCGGTTTGGATAAAAACCCCGAGGCAAAAAGGCCTAGCGTGATGATCCCCATGCTTTTTTGGGCATCATTAAGACCATGGGAGAGAGCAACGAAGCAAGCGGACCCGACTTGCAGGTGGCGGAATAATTTATGCTTCCTTGAATCGAGGCGAAAGCGGTACAACGTTTTCATGAGTAAAAAGGCTAGGATAAATCCTATCAGGGGGGAAAGGGCCATAGGAATGATCACCTTGCCGATGACTCCTTGCCAAATAATCGTATGCATCCCTTCATGAATCCAAGCGGCTCCTAAAAGTCCTCCGATGAGGGCGTAAGACGAACTGCTGGGAATTCCATAAAACCAAGTTAAAAGGTTCCACGCAATGGCGCCAATGACTGCTGCCAAGACGACAAGCTGAGAGGCCTCTTGAGCGTGAACTAGGCCCGATGCAATGGTCTGTGCAACGCCGCTAATTTGCGTAGCGCCAATAAAATTGAGCACACCTGCCATGACAATGGCAGAAATAGGGGCCAAAACCCGAGTGGCAATGACTGTAGAGACTACATTGGCCGCATCATGAAAGCCATTAGTATAGTCGAATATGAGGCCTAATAAGACAATAAGGATCGCAAGCTCCATCATCTTGTGTGATATAACATTTGCTCGCATTTAGCAAGCGATAAAATGAAAAAAATTTTAATCTCATTAATTGTTGTTTGGTTTTGATCTTAATTTTATCTTTCTTTATAATTTAAGTGATTAAGTTTTTAATTTAGGTTTTTGTGAATATTGTTAAAGTTTCGTCTATTTCGGGATCGCAGCCAATCAACAAAGTGGAAGAAAACTCTTCTAGACTTGCAGAGTCGGTGAATGCTGTCTTTGTTCAGAATGAAATTCCTAAAAT
>DAINNB010000010.1:546-10039 GCA_036736085.1 Chlamydiales bacterium | reverse complement strand
CTGTCTTTGTTCAGAATGAAATTCCTAAAATAAAAGAAGGGATAAAGCGTAAATGCTTTTGTTGCGATTCCTATGGATCTTCTGCAACAAGAAGTAAAGATTCGAAAAAACAGAAAACTGGCGTTTCTTCTTTGAAAGAAAAAAAGAAAACTCTTGGCAAGCATTTTTCTGCAACATCTAAAGTTTCTTTGATAAAGAAAAAAAATGAATCTCCAGGGATATTAAAATATGAGTCCAAAGAAGATTGGCAAAACATGCGATCATTTGAAGATCCATATGTCGAATTAAAGCAAATGAATGAAAAAAGGAAAAGTGCGTATAGCTGTCTTAAGGATGTTCATGTTTTACGCAAGGCGAATGGAAATGTCTATGAGGGGCAAATGAAAAAAGGTCAATTTTCCGGTCTTGGCACATATACATACAGTTCGTCAGATTCCATGGAGAAAAAGGACTTTACTAGAGGCCCGTTTGCAGACCAGTATCTTACTAAAAAAGGGCGGGTTTACAAAGGAAATTTTGCACACAACAAGTTTAATGGTGAAGGTGAACTTACATTTCGCAATGGAAGTGTTTATATTGGAGGCTTTAAGGATGGACTATTTTTTGGGCCAGGCATTTTCTCCTATCCTAACGGGACTGTTTATAAGGGATGGTTTATTAATAATTTAGCTCATGGAGAAGGGACGTTTGAGTTTTCAAATGGAGATATTTTCTTCGGTCATTTTCAAGAAGGGGTCCTTCTTGGCAAAGGTGAATTGGTTTCTAGTCAAGGAGAGATATATTCTGGAAGTTTTGCGGGTTTATACCATCGCGAACTCATTGACAGCATTTAATCGGGCATAAATCGCGCCTCAAAATTTTGATCCTCACTCACGCCTTGCCTACCGTGCTGCTTGCTCTCTCCGGATCAAAATTTTGAGGAACCTCCTTGTCAAAAAGCGGTCCTTCGGGTTCTTTCGGTATAAATAAAAAAAGCAAATCTGCTAGGCTGGAGAGGTTTGAAACGTCCAACCAAAGGTTTTTATGGGTAAATTTGTAAGATTATTAGCCTGTTTTGCAGCTTTAGTCCTTCCTTTATTCCAATGCCTTGCAAAAGAAGAGGTAAATTCTATGAAAGATAAGCATCCTGTAGTGGTGATTGAAACGAATTTAGGGTCATTTGAACTGACCTTGAAACCAGATGTAGCGCCTAAAACTTGTGAGAATTTTTTGGGGCTTGTGGAGAAAGGGTATTATAATGGAACGATCTTCCACCGTGTGATCAAAAGTTTTATGATTCAAGGAGGAGATCCTACAGGCACAGGCCGAGGCGGGGAGTCGATTTGGGGCAAATCATTTGCCGATGAAGTCTCTCCTACCGTAAAATTCGATAAGCCTTATCTGCTGGCCATGGCCAATCGTGGTCCGAATACGAATGGCAGTCAGTTTTTCGTCACAACGGCAGCGACTCCTTGGCTCAATATGAAGCATACGATCTTTGGTGAAGTGACCTCCGGTCAGGATGTTGTGAAAAAGATCGAGCAAACTCCGACCGATCCTCAAGATCGTCCAGTTGAACCGGTCCGTATCATTAAAGCTTCTGTTAAACCAGCCGCTTAAGTTTTTCGATCCGACTTGTTAAAGAGGGGGTAGTAATGTCAAACCAATTATTGCCCTCTTCTGAAAGATAGAGTTCTGTTTTAGGATTTTGCTTTCTTTTCTCCAAATTTCTTTGGCGCATTTTCTCTAAAGTGTCTATTCCGATTTGAACAGCTTTGTTCCTGTCTCCATATTTTTTTTCTAAAATGTTAATGCTGACAGCGTCTATTTTTTGCTGAAAACTTCGCTCATTTGCAATGTAACAGGCCAGGGCAGCCGAACCTGCTAGAAGACCTAGCAAAGCTCCATAAGGCGGAATCGAGGCGAGCAGTCCTGCCGCTAGAAGCGCGATTTTGATGACCGTCCTTAAAAAAGTGTGGTTATGCTTAATATACCCGATTTCGCGGGCCAATAGAAAACGGGTTTGATCATCGGAAAAATGGACTAAAGAATTTTGGAGCTCTCCAGAAAGTTCTTTTCCAAAATCTGGAGCATCAGGTCTTGTTATATAATGTTGAGGGATGCTGATGAATGTATGCGTCAAAGAACACTGGCCGCCATAACTGTGCATCGAGTGCATAGTCCCTGTATAGAGATCGACTGCTTTCGATAAGCCGGCGTATCCTTTCATTTCTTCGACTTCGCTGAGCAAAGCGCTAGTCGCGTCCTGGGTCATGAAAGCATTGCTTTGGTTTACTTCCATATAGCTGTAAGAAAAGCTGCCTATCCGGGGGAAAAAATGGCAAAGGACATTTTTAAAAAAGCCTGAAGAAACCATGTAGGCCATTCTCCAGGTTTGTTCTAACGTATCGGGTTCTATCCAAGGTTCTGGTCCAGTAAATAAACGTCCGAATCGATTACAGCAGGTGATCATAGTTATCCTCAGTCGAAATGTATGTGAACCTACCTCAATAAAGAGCTTCCGTCGATTTTGGGGATAGGTTCGTATACTGTTAGCAACTCTAGAATCTGTTCAATAGCCCATTTTCGGTTTGCTAATAGCATAGAAAGCATATCCTTCAAAGATGTTTTAAGTCTATACCCGTTCCACCTCAATCGCGCCCAAAATGAACGCATTCAAAGTCTTTTAAATCGAATAAAAAGTTCGGTTTAATATTAATTCAATATTGACCCGAACTTTTTATTCGATTTAAAAGGCTTTCAATGTGGTCCTTTTGGGTGCCATTGAGGTAGACCCGGGGATATAAGACTTGACCGAAATGTACATAAACTGAAATCTTTGTTATATGCCGTTAGTGACTCAAGAATCGGTTTTTAAACCCGCTCAATGGCCGATTTTCGAGTCGCTAAAAGAAGCTGAAGAAATTACGGTTCTTTCTTATTAGGTTTGAACGTCAAAGCTTTAGCGAGTAAATAGATTCAAAAGGAAGGGAAAATGGAAGAAGTTCAGATTGATTGGTTTGCGATTCTTATCGCAGCCGTTTTATATATGGTCATTGGCATGGCATGGTATTCGAAGCTCTTGTTCGGTCCGCTTTGGATGAAGCTTTCCGGCATTAAGGATACAGATCGAAAAGAAAATAAGATCCACATTCTATGGAGTGGTCTTGTCGCTTTGGTCATCGCTTACTTTATCGCTTTTTTCCAAGCGTATCTTGGCGTGACTACTGTATCAGACGGTATGTTTGTTGGATTTTGTCTTTGGCTCGGATTTGTTGCTACGACGCAAATCAGCGCGGTTATTTGGGGGAAAATGCCTTTCCAATTGTTTTTAATTCATACAGGATCTAAATTGCTCTCATTTTTAGTCATGGGCGGCATAATCGGTGCTTGATACAAAAACAATTTTGATTATTGCTTCGTCTGGCGGCGGCGGATTGATCCAAGCCGCCAACGCTAAAGAACAGCAGATACGCCTTAAGTACCCGCATATTCGGATCATCCGCAAAGACCTCCTTAAAGATTGGGTAGGCAAATGGATGGGATGGGCAGCTGTTGCGATGTGGAATTCGGCGCAAAAAAGTGGCAATGTGAAAGCGCTGAAATTTCTCTGCATTAGCATAGCTATTTCAGATGTTCTCTTTGCACCTTATGTATTTTTTAAGACGCTCGCTATTTTATATAAAGAGGATGTAGACCATATTATCGATACGCAGCCTCTTTGCACTGGATCTATCATTAAAGCTCTTCGATTTTTTCATCGAAAAAAACGAAAACAAATTTGTCTGGAAAAAGTTCTGGTTGATTTGCCGACTCCTAAAGCAACCCACTATTTTCGGTCTATCCGTCGCTTGTCAGGCAAAGATCGCGCCTACTTGAAAGTGACAACGATCCCTCCTTACTTACAAGAGGGGGAAACGGCCCTAGAATTTTGGACCAAGCATTGCCGTCTTCAAGAAAAGCAGGTCAATTATGAACCGTTTTATGTCCGGCAGTCCTTTTTTCATTACCATAAAAAACCTCGTCTTCCTCAGCCTTTTTCGATTAACGCAAAGATAAAAAACATAGAAGAATTGAAACTAATCCAAAATGCGGTTAGTCGGGGGGCGATCGAAGCTCATTGGAAAACTGATGAAGTAGAACTGGTGATTCAGCCTCAGGACCTTGTCTTCACTATTCTATTGGGTTCTCAACCAGCTTTCGAAGGATCATTGAATTATGTCCGTCAGTTTTTAGATTTAGCTAGGGAACATCGTCATCTTGGGGTGGTAGGACATTTGTTTGTGTTTTGCGCCAATCATCGTCCTCAAGAGAAATCTCTTCTCAAAAGTGTTTCGGAACTTGTAGCTCAAACAGAAGACTATCCAGCTTGTTTTTCAGTCGTTCCCCTTTCTTTTCAAAATGACGAGGTCATCGCGCCCCTTTTTCATCGAAGCGATAGCACATGTACCCGTTCCGGAGGGCAGACGTTGATGGAATTGATGTGCGTAGGACCTAAACATATATGGATCCATTCTGAATCAAAGAAAAAAAAATGGAAGACAGACCTAGACCTATTAGAGGGGATTGCCGGCTGGGAAGCTGCCAATGCTTTATATATGCAGCAAGTCTACGGCGCTAAAATTGTTACGCCCTATTCTTTTGTTTCTCACGCCAAAGAGCTATTTACAGAAGGTCGAGAGCCGTTGCATCACCTGACCGAAAGCAGATGATAAACAAGGCCATTCCAATCCTTTTTTTCAATAAAGCGATTAGCGTCTTCTCTTGTTGTCTTTAGCGATCGGGCCCATGGTTCAAGATCTAGCTGTAATTTTACCGAGGAATACCTTTTCATCCCTTTGTCTATCCCTATAAGAAACCCTTCTCGATGTCCGATTTTCCATGCATCATTAAAAATTCTCTGCACTTTATTTTTTAACTCATCGTTTGAAAAAATGGTCCAAAGAAAGATTAGGGCAGGAACATCGTCAATTTCATTTTCCAACTTTCTTAAATGGCCGATCCATCCGCCAGTCACTAACCCGAACGCTGAATTAGTATCTAAGATGTTGATGATTTCTCTGATTTTCTGTTGGTGCTGGGGCAAACAGGCGAAGGCTTGATGGGAAACTCTAGAAGAGTCAATCGTCAAAGGGCTGCGCCTGGTTTGCGATGAAGAGAGCGAATCGGGCTCTGCAGGTTCGCTTTCCACTTGAACAATAGTTGTGGAATTGATTTTTTTTGTCTGTTTTCTTGTGCAGCATACGCCCGTCCCCATGATACAGGCTGCTGCGGCCAATAACCAGGGAGAAGATTTTCCCAAGCTATGCAGCCGCTCGTAGTTGTATTCGAATTCAACCTCTTTTGGTATTTCGCCCGGAATGATATCAATCATAAAAACTCATAAGGGAATGGATCAGAGATTCCCAATCTCGATTTTGGAAATATTTTCTAATATGATCTGGAGAGATCCCGATGTCTTTTGAAAAATCGGCGAGATGCTTTTCTAATTTTCCTTTATCAGCTTCTTTGGTCAAGCTCGGAGCGAGTCCTTCCATAAACCCGCTCCACTTGAAATAATCATCCGCTACTTTTTTCATGCAATCGCGAAGTTCAGGGTCTTTGAAAATCGTCGATAGAAATTTCAGCGGATGGACGTGGTTGATTTGAGCTCCTAGCTGTTTGAGGTGTCCTTGTTTAAATAGCAAGCTGATCTTGCCATGTTCTGCTAATGTCATGAGGATTTCAGCAATGCAGGCCATGTCTTCTGAAGAGCAAGAGAGCTCTGCATACGAAGCGTCGCTCTTATCTCCTTCAGGAGGAAATTTGATAATTGACGCGACGAATGTATTCCATACACTGTGAGATATATGTTTTTGTAGATGAATTGAAGAGGGGGGAGGAGGTGCATCATGCATAATCTTACCGTTTGTTTTTTTTGTCGACCAATCGGTATATATTAATATTTTTTTTTACACCAGAAATTTTTCTTTTCGCCTTGCCACAAAGCAAGAAGGACCAATATACTAAAGGTTTCGTTTAGAGGTGTTGTGAAACGATTGATTGCTTTACTTTCTTTGGTTGGTATTTGCGCTTTGACGGGGAAATGTTGGCATATAGCTAAAGATGGATTTAATCTAAGTCGAACTTACACTTCTTTGCCAAAAGACAGCTCTCGACCTTTAGATCAATCTGTCAGTGCTCTTCTTGAGCAGCCCTACACTTACTTAGGAAGGGGGCATCAGTGCTATGCTTTTGGAAGTGAAGATGGGCGATATGTCATTAAACTTCCGCGCTATGACCGCTACCGACTTTCGTTTTTTCTCCGCGCTTGTCCATTTTCTGCGATTAGACCTTACAGAGAAATGATTCGGACGGATATAGAAAAAAGACAAAAGGTTCTTTTAGAAAGCTTTCGCTTGGCATTTGAAGAGCTGAAAGAGGAGACAGCTTTGCTTTATCTCCATCTGCATAAAACAGATCATTTCCAGCATCCTCTTGTGATGAAAGATCGCGTAGGGCGTACTTATCGATTGGATCCTAATCAAACAGCTTTCATTTTGCAGGAAAAAAAGCCCATCATGATGGCTTCTTTTCAAGATCGCTTGCAAGCCGGAGATAGAAAAGGGGCTGAAGAGATCCTCGATGCTTTTTTAGATGTGGTTTCAGTTCGGTCTCAAAAGGGGATTTATAATAAAGACCCTTCGTTTTTGCGCAATTTCGGTTGGGATAAAGGAAAAGGGATTCAAATCGATATTGGAAGCTTTTATCGCAAACCGGACCAGTCTTTTCAAGAAGCCCGGGAAAAATCGTTCCAAGAGACGATAGCTCATGTCAGAAATTGGTTGAGCGAAGTCGACAAAGAAATGTTATATACGTTTGATCAAAAAACGGAAAGGATCAAAGCTTCATGGGCTGCGTCCGATTGTACTTATCCAAAATAGACAAATGTTTTTCTTCCTCTTATTGGCTTCGGGGCTTGGCCGCTCTCTTAATTTTGTCTGTAGTTTTTAGGGCCCCTTTATTGATGAAGCATCTAAGCAAGGGATTTCATATGGCCCGCTTTGAATTGGATTACGATTGGTCTGACATAGAAGATCCTTTCGCCGATGAAAAAGAGGCGCTTAAAATATTCAGCCAGCCTTTTACTTATTTAGGCAGAGGAGCGCAATGTTATGTATTTGAAAGCTGTGATCAAAATTACGTGGTAAAAATTTTTCAAGAAAACCGCCGCGCAACTCCTTTATCTCGTTGGAAGGGAAGCTTAAAACGAAAAAAAAATACAGATTTTCGCTCTTGTCTTGTCGCGTATTCGTTGGCAAGGGAAGAAACCGCCCTTGAATATCTTCACTTGCATACTACCAAAGCTCGATTGCCCAAACTTTCTGTGCAATCTCCTACGGGGCAATGGTTTTCCTTGCCCTTAGACCGGTATAGTTTCGCTCTCCAAAAAAAAGCAAAGCCATTTCAAGAGACGCTCATCCAAGCGAGCCTTGAAGGTAATTTGGCCGTTTATCTCTCTTCATTTTTATCGTTGATCGATAGCCGTCTTGCCAAGGGCATTCGCAATGAGGATAAGTCGCTTCTTTCAAATTTTGGTTTTCTGGATCAAAAAGCTGTGGAGATTGATTTTGGCCGTTATCTACAATCGGAAGTTTTTCTACAACCTGATATGCAAAGAATGGAAAAGAAGATGTTTGTCGACCAACTTCGCATATTTTTAGAAAGAGAACTTCCTCATGAAATAAAAACACTGGAAACATGTCTTCTTCAATCCGAGCAGAGTTTGTCATGAATCGATCCATCAATTTTTTTCTGTTTGCCGCAGCTTTGCTCAGTCTGCCTTTTTTGTACGTAGAAATGACGCAAGGATTTCGTATCAACAAATTATATCCAGCTCCTTTTCTACAAGCTGAGTTAGAAGCAAATCAAAAAACTGAGCCTGTTCTTCCTTTGCTTTGCCAGCCCTTTCGCTATCTTGGCAAAGGGATGCAATTTTTTGTTTTTGAAAGTCAAGACAAGCAGGTTGTGATCAAACTATTTAAACGGCCCAAAAAAAATCACTCGCCCGAGCGTATACAAAAAACTTTTTCAGCTTGCCAGCTGGCCTTTACGCTGGCTCCCAAAGAGACAGGGCTTTTATACATCCATCTTTGCCATTCTTCCGACCAACTCCCTGCCCTTACTTTGAAAAACCGCTTAGGGATCTCTTATTCGATTCCTCTGGATTCTTATTCTTTTGTCATCCAGAAAAAAGCAGAGCCTTTTTATTCCGCTTTGCTGCAAGCCTTTCGAAATGGTTCAGCAGCCTCTTTGATCGACTCATATTTAGCTTTGATTGCCAGCCGTTCTTCCAAAGGCATTTGCAACACCGATTTTCTTTTGAAAAATAATTTCGGCTTTCTTGGCGATCAGGCCATCGAGATGGATTTTGGCAATTACATCTACGCTCCAGAAAACAAAGAAAAGGAATTGCATCTCTTTACCGGCCGCATGCGCCGCTTTATAAAAAAGCATGCGCCCGAATATCTAACTCAATATGATGACAAGGTAGCCGCTTTATGATCAATCGTTTCGGTATAAAAATTTCTAGCTCCGCTGCGCTTCTCTTAACCATCCTAGCGCTTCACTATTCTTCAGGATTTTATCCTTCGAAAATCCTATGCACTCTTCCCTCTTCCTATTCAACTCCCTCTTACTCTTTACCAGCACTCTCTGAACCCTATACCTACTTATCCCACGGCAGGCAGTCGTTCGTTTTCGAAAGCGCCGACGGCCAAAGTGTGATCAAATTATTCAATCAAGCTTACTTCCAAAAAAAATGGTACCATATTTTTTTCCTCTCTTCCCATTTGCGTCAAAAACTCGATAAAAAACTAGCCCTTCGGCAAACATTCTACCAAGAAAGCTACCCCCTGGCCGCCAAAGAATTCCCCGAAGACACCGGCATCCTCTACTTGCATCTCGACGCCTCTACGTCCCTTCCCTCCATTCATCTCATCGATCCCTCAGGCCGACCCTTAACCCTCGATCTCAATCAATGCGCTTTCGTCATCCAAAAAAAAGCCGTTCCCTATTTGCCCCACTTGCAAAAAGTCGCAACACAAGAAGGTCTTCCCGGTCTAATAAGAGAAATCGACCAGTGGCTCGCCTTTTGCTCAAAAAGGATCGAACAAAACGTCATCGATTACGATCATGATATTTGGAACAACGTAGGGGTGCTCGACGGAAAAATCCTCTTCATTGATCCAGGAAAATTCCAACGCTCTCCCTCCCCCCTAGATCAAGACGCCCTCCAATTAGAATGGTGGAAAGCAACCCATCGCCTTTACAAGTGGCTATTGACAAACAATCCTGAAGCCGCTAGGTATTTGGTATCTAAAACACATACACTTTGCGTTTTAGATACAAATACAACGAAATAAAAAGTTTTTTCCGGGGCTTCGCCCCAAACCCCACCAAAGGACTGACGTCTTATGGACTACTTATTGTATTTATATAATCATACGCGGCGGAAGATGATAAATTAAAATTA
>DAINNB010000010.1:0-536 GCA_036736085.1 Chlamydiales bacterium | reverse complement strand
TTCAATAATATATAATCGTATCCATTTTGACGTCTGTCTTTTGGTGTGGTTGGGGGCGAAGCCCCATGAAAAGGAGGACGCGCGATGACGAGTGTATATCCAATTTGTTTATCTCCAGTTTATCGAGATTATCTTTGGGGTGGTGAGAAGATTTTGAAAAGGTATGGCAAAGGGACGGTGGAAGGCCGGGTGGCTGAGTCTTGGGAGGTAGCTGATAGGGTTGATGGGATGAGTGTGGTGGAGAATGGAGTTTTTCGGGGGAGGACGTTGCGTGAGTTGGTTGGGGTGATGGGAGAGCGGTTGCTGGGAGAGGGGCGGGGAGGCGTGTTTCCTTTGCTTGTGAAGATTTTGGATGCGAGGGAGCCTTTGAGCGTGCAGGTGCATCCGCATAATGAAACGGCGGCCCTTGTGCAAGGAGAGGCTAAGAGTGAAATGTGGTACGTGCTGGATGCGGAACCGGGGGCTTTTGTGTATGCGGGGGTGAAGCCTGGAGTGGATTGGGATTGGTTGTTGAGGGCAATGGAGGGGGGAAGAGT
>DAINNB010000009.1:0-22447 GCA_036736085.1 Chlamydiales bacterium | reverse complement strand
AAAACAAATCTTTTTATTTTCGGGCCCTTTTCTTTAATTTGTTTTTGGGGCGAAGCCCCAATTACGCTAACAACAAAAAAACATTGGCAAACGCCATAGATTCAGGCTATGGAAGAAACTATGGGCAGATTTTGGATTGGTCTTATTTTATTAGCAGCGGGTTCTTGCGTAAAGGTTCCTGAGCATGAATTGGCGGAAAGGCTTGTTTCGTGCGGAGTGGAGGGAGCTCGGCTGGAAGCGATGGGAGCGGGGCTTTTTGAAGAAGAGGGGGAGCTGGAAAAGGCTTGGTGGCTTAGGTTTGGCGATGAGACGCTGACTGAGTTGATCGAGAAGGCTTTGAAGGAAAATCCGACGCTGAAGCAAGCGGGAGCCAGGCTGAATGCCGCGGCAGAAGTGGCGCTGCAAAAAAGGGCGGCATTGTTTCCTCAAGTGTCGTTTGATCCGACCGATATTTGGCAGCACTACGCAAAAGATGGCTTTTTCCGCACTTACGCGCCTGATATTCCGGCGATGGTCAATGATATCATGATCTATTTTACGTTTAGCTATGAGGTCGATTTTTGGGGGAAAAACCGAGATCTTTTTAGAGCGGCTTTAGGTGAAATGAGGGCGAGGGCGGCCGAGCAAAAACAAGCTGAACTGCTGATCACGACGTCGATTGCGTATACGTATGAAGAGCTCCAATTTTTGCTGAAGAAACGGGGCATTTTGCAAAAACAAGAGGCGATCCGAGAGAAAATCGAACGGATTCGGGAGCAAAGAAAAATTCATGCCCTCGATGGAGAGCTTCCGAGGTTGGACTCGAAGTCGAGTACTCTGGACGTCTCTGCACTTTTGAGACAAGTGGACCCAAAAATTGATGAACATGTCCATATGCTTCATCAGCTGACAGGGATGACCCCTGATGAAAAAGTGACGATTAAGCAGCAAGCTGAAACTTGTCTTCATGTGGGATTGCCGAAAGAACTCTCTTTGGACCTAGTCGCAAGAAGGCCCGATTTGGCGGCGTTGAGAGCGAGAGTGGAGGCTGCAGCAAAGCGGATCGATGCAGCTAAGACCGATTTTTATCCGAATGTGAACCTGACTTCTTTAATCGGCCTTGAATCGATCTTTTGGTCCAAACTTTTTGGCGGACAGACCTATAGCGGCTCGCTCCAACCGGCAGTGCATTTGCCTATTTTTACAGCAGGCAGGATCAAAGCGCAACTGATGCAGCAGGCGGCTGAGTTCAATGAAGCGACGTACGCCTATAACGCGTTGATCCTTCAGGCGGCGAGAGAGGTGGCCGATGCGCTGTCCGTTTTGATCTTTCTTCATCAAGAGACAGCCATTCGGCTTGATTCGTGGCAAGTGGCCCGAGAGCAAGAACAGTTAACGAAAAAAAGACTGGAAAATGCTCTTGACGATCAGATTGCCTGGCTCAATGCGCAATATAAAACGCTTGATATGGAACTTTCAGTTGTAAGCCTAAGGTATGCTACTTTGCTCGAAAAAATCTTACTCATCCGAGCTTTGGGAGGAGGTTACTCTGGCGACGCCTGAAATTCAAGCTCCCGTAAAAAATAACCACCACCGGGCCCTTTGGATAGCGAGCTCAATTTTTTTATTTTGCTTGATCGTCGTTTTTGTTAATTGGATGGTCTGGGGAAGATTTCATGAGAGGACCAATGACGCGTATGTCAATGGCAATTTCATTACCATCACACCGCAAGAATCGGGCATCGTTGTCTCCATTTTCGCTGACAATGCCCAAAGGGTCGAAGAGGGACAGCCCATTTTAGAACTAGACCGGCACGATGCGCAAATCGCCCTTAGCAGAGCAGAGGCCTTTTTAGGAAAAGCTGTTCGATCCGTCAATCAGCTGTTTTTTAAAGCAGAGGAGTTAAGAGCGAAAAAAGAGAAGTTTGAAGCTCGCTTGCTAAGAGCTCAGCTCGACTACGACCATAGGGCAGCTTTAGTCGCCGACGCTGGAGTATCGAAGGAAGATTATGAGCATAGTGAAACGGCCCTTCTCGGCGCTTTAGCGGCCCTTCTTGAAGTTGAAAAAGAATTTGCCAGCGCATCAGCCCAGATCGATAAGACGACGATCGCTACACATCCTCTCGTCGAAGAGGCGAAGGCCGATGTCAAAAAAGCGTTTCTCTCCCTTCATCGATGCACGGTGCTAGCTCCAGCCTCAGGTCTCGTCACGCAAAGAAAGGCGCAAGTCGGACAGTGGGTCCACGCCAATGAGCCCCTGATCGCCCTTGTCCCTCTTGAGCAAATTTGGGTAGATGCTAACTTTCGCGAGGTGGATTTAAAGCACATGCGGATTGGACAGCCCGTCTCTCTTTTTTCAGACATGTATGGGAGAAGAAAAAAATTCCACGGAAAAGTCGTCGGCTTAAATCCAGGCACCGGGAGTATTTTTTCTATTCTGCCCCCGCAAAATGCAACAGGCAATTGGATCAAAATTGTACAAAGAGTACCTGTAAAAATCAGTTTAGATCCCCAGGAAATCAAAAAAAGGCCCTTGATCTTGGGCCTATCGATGACAGCAACCGTCGATACGCACGACCGATCGGGAGAGAGGCTTCCTTCCACAGCACCTCTTCAGCCAATTTATCAAACAAATGTCTACAAAGATGAACTAGCAGGAGCCTTTGAGCTTATTGAAAAAATCGTGTCGGAAAACTCAACCCTTCCTTCAGGTTCAACTCTATGCAACTGCAGCCTAAAACGATGACGCCGATCAGTACTGCTGAGAGGGTCATTTTATTCATTTGCGTCTCGCTTGTGACCTTCATGATGGTTTTGGACTATTCTATCGCCAATATTGCCATTCCTTACATTTCTGGAGATTTGGCCGTCAGCAACGATGAAGGGACGTATGTGATCACCTCCTTTGCTGTAGGCAATGCCATCGGACTCATTCTTACAGGATGGTTGACAAAAAGAGTGGGGCAAATTCGGTTGATTGTCATCTCGACAGGACTTTTTACCCTCCTATCTGCGCTTTGTGGATTTTCTAGCAGCCTCGGCATGCTCGTCATTAATCGGTTCATCCAAGGATTAGTTTCCGGACCTATCGTTCCATTGAGTCAAAGTTTGCTTCTTTCTTATGGGACCAAAGAGAGCAAAGCTAGAGATTTAGCCTTTTGGTCGACGATCGTGATCACAGCACCCGTTGTGGGACCTATTTTGGGAGGCTATATTTCAGATTACTACAGATGGTCTTGGATTTTTTATATTAATATCCCTTTTGGTCTCGCCTGCATGATCATTTTTTGGGTTATGATGAAAAATCGTGAAACGGCCACTGATAAAACACCTGCCGATTACATTGGCATCCTTTTACTTTCCCTTGGCGTCGCCGCTTTGCAGATTTTTCTAGACAAAGGACAAAATTGGGACTGGTGGAACTCTCATTTAATTCAGATCTTAGCCTGTTTAACAGTCGTTGCATTTACCTATCTTTTCATCCAGGAATATTGGCATAAAGAACCTTTCATTGCGCTGCGCTTATTCAAAATCCCCTCGTTTACGCTCGCGATGGCATGTCTTTTCATTTCTTACGGGATTTATTTTGGCACAGTTGTCCTCGTTCCTTTATGGCTCCAAGAATATATGGATTATTCAGCTGAAAAAGCAGGGCTTGCTGTAGCAGCTCTCGGCATTGCGCCGACTTTGCTCTCATTTACCACTCCGCTTTTTGTCAAATGGATCGGCAATGCAGCAACACTCTCCATTAGCTTTGCTTTTTTTGCGATCGCTTGTTTCTGCAGCGCTTTTTTTACCACGGAAGTGAGCTTGGGGATAATCGCCGGGGCCCGATTTTTATTCGGCTTTGGATTCGTCTACTACATCAGTCCCCTTTTCGGTCTGAGCACAGAAGATATCCCCCCCAATGATTTACCTATGGCCATGGGCATGTTCCATTTTTGCCGCTCCATGGTGGGAGGCATCGGCACTTCGGTCTTCACGACCCTTTGGATCAGAAGGACCTACTTTCATCATGAACGGCTGGGAGAACTCCTCACCCGGTTCAATCCGATAACTCCCGAGGCTGCTAATCTCCCCTCTCTAGCGCTGCTTAACCGGGCCCTCGATCAACAAGCTGCGATGCTTGCGATGAACGACACCTTTTACCTTATGGGCTGGATTTTTTCCGGGCTATTGGCCGTTTTAGGAGTCTGGCTACTCTTGCCAAAACAAAAATCAAGAACTAGAGCATCGCTCCCTTAAAAGATCAATGACGCATTGAAGCTCGGAATCCTTTTTTACAAGGTTTTTCTCAGGAGAAGTTAGCTGATCTAAAATAGTCAAGCACCTCTCGGGTTGTAAATTCCCCTCCGCAATCTGCGTATTCATCAGCTGGAAGAGTTCAAGCATATCTAATTTGGAGATCTTATCCTCCCGCCTTACATCAAAGGGAAGAGAATGGATCTCCCCCTCTCCTAAACGGATGTGGACCATGCCGACTGTGACAGAAGGACGCCTTTCAATAAAATAGCCCCAATATCCGCTAGAAGTCTCGCTGAATTCCATGCGAAGACACTCCGATTCTTCCATAGGTTTTTTCAATGGTTCGACTGTACCCAAGGCCCAATGATAGATGGAAGAGGCAGTAGAAAAGAGGCTTGCTCGGTGATGGACCGCATAAGCCGCTGCTCCTCCGATGACCACTGCAGAAAGAGGCCCTGCAGAAGCAAAACAAACGGCAGCTCCCATTCCAGAAGCCAGTTCCGTTGTCGTCCAGCGGCTTTCGGCCAGTTCGCGCGCTATGCGGATGTCTCTTTTTAAAGCCTCGATCAATTTCATGATTTGCTCGTGCCGTTTTTGGGCTTTTCCTAATTCTTGTTGCGCTTTCCCGATGGCCTCCGAACAAGTTTGCATCAGCTCTTTTTTTTCTACTAGGAAACGAAGAGAATCTTCAGCTTTTTGCATTAATCTGTCTGCTGATTGCTTAGCTTTATCTTTTAACCCATGGGCCGTTTGCAATTGTTCGAACGCTTGCCTCATGAGATCATACGACTCATCCAACCCATCTTTTCCCTCATCGCAAAAAAGGGACGCCTTCCCGGCGGCGTCCATTAATTTTTTGACGGCAACTTGAGTTTCTTCTGTTTCATGAAAATCGGCAACTATCTGTTGGATCTCATCAAAGACCTGTTTGCACTTATGATAGGAATCTTTAGAGACAGCCATTTTTTCTTTGGCGTTTTGAAATAACAAGCTTGCTTTCTCGTAGGCTTGGGTCGCTTCTTGGTTTAGAAGGGCCGTTTCCCTTCGCTTTTCTTCAAAATCAGATAATCCCTCGCCGTGTAAAGTAACAATCGCGGCAAGCTCTTTTTGTAAATCTTTAACACCTTCATCAACCACATCCAATTGCTGCTGAATCGTCTGATAAGAAACCGCATTTGCATCTTGCAATTCCTGAATAATCCCTACATCAGCATCAATATCTTCAAAAGCGCGCCGCAAATCAGAAGAAGAGCCATCTTGAAAAAGATGGGAAATTTCAAGGGCTGCGGAGCCTGTAGCAATCGCTCCCGATACATAGTTGCCAGACAAAAGCTCATAGACCCCAACACCCATGCAAATAGCTGCGCAGCCAGCACGCGCGGGTTGTTTAGAGACAGCCTGATATAAGGCATGCAAAGCTGCCGCCTGTTCATACATTTTTTTCATTTGATTAGATAAAGAAAGAGCTGATTGATAATAAGATGAACTGATAGGACTTTTAGACGGATCCGCACAAGGGAAATTTTTCACGACTTTGACTCCACAGGAAAATTTTTAGCATTAGATCCTATCGGATAGAGAAAAAAAAGATCAATAAAATCTATTTAAAATGAAAAAGGCAAGAGATAGCTGACGACAAAGGTGTTAACGACTTGAGGACAAGACTTGGACAAAACACGCCGAGCGTATTCAGCACGCAAAGTGCCCCAAACACCTAAACGATAGCCATAGCGAAAAGCAATATCGATCGACTTTTGGCGGATTTTTCCATATCCATTGAAATGATCGATTTGAACGTGGGTATGCCTACCATAGCCGTTCATCCCTTCGGCATAAAGGGCGAATTTATGCTGATCTTCGACATTGCATTCAAAAGCTGCAATCCCTCGAACCCATGGAGACCCGGAAATGCCATGACCTACAGCGCCGAACCCCCAAACGCGAAACCTCCAGCTATCTGAAGCATCGAGTTCCTTGCCTAAAGAAAAATTGGCCTCCACATCGAAATGGGAATGGTAAGGGCAGCTCACATCGTGCAGCGATGCTGAATTGGTAAAACGGGCGCTGACTCCCGTGGCAAAGCTAACCGAATCGCCTACAATATCATCATACCAAAGATAGCGTCCTTGCAAAGCAGCTGAGCGAAAATTAAACGACTCTTGCGTCGTATCGGCGATCTGCAAATCCCCATCCACGCTCCATTCGGGGGAGGGAGAAAAATCGAGCCCCATGTAACCGACCCGGGAATAAAAAGTCGAGGTGAGCTGAGGCGTTCCATTTTGAACCTTGTTAAAAAAGCTATAAGCGTAAGTTCCCAAAAAATGAAACTCATAGACATCGCCAAACCAAGGCTGCACCTCAAGGGCGCGAGCCCCAAAAGGAAACAGCAAAAAAATAAGCCAGCTTAAACAAAAAAATCTCACTCAATTCCCATTTTAGTAAGCCACCTCTCCGCATCGAGGGCTGCCATACAGCCGCTGCCCGCCGCCGTAATCGCCTGCCGATACGTCGGATCTTGCACATCGCCTGCAGCGAAAACCCCTTCTTTCGAGGTATATGTGGTCCCCGGGGCTACGACGAGATAGCCTGTTGGATTCGTCTCCAACTGCCCCTGTAAAAACGCTGTATTCGGTTGATGTCCGATCGCAAAAAACACGCCGCCTGCATCGAGCTCGTGTAAAGAGCCCGTGACAACATTCTTCACCACTACTCTTCTGACTACCTGATCGCCTAAAATTTTTTCAATGGCGCTATTCCAAAGGATCTCAATTTTAGGATGTTTTAAAGCTCTTTCGGCCATAATTTTAGAGGCCCTCAGCTGATCGCGGCGATGGACGATGTACACTTTACTGCCGTATTTAGTTAAAAATATTGCTTCTTCGACAGCGCTATCTCCGCCGCCGATCACAAAAAGGGGCCGATTTCTAAAAATAGGGGCTGCCCCGTCGCAGACCGCACAGGCGGTGACCCCTCTTTGCCAGAATTCCCCATCACCCGCTCCTTCAATCTCCAAACGTTTCGCCGTAGCTCCCGTGGAAATGATCAAAGACTCCGCTCTTATTTGAGTCGACGACCCTTTAACTAAAAAGGGCCTTTCAGACAAATCGACCGATTCGACATCTTCTGTAAGGATCAGGGTGCCGAACCTCTCCGCCTGCGCGCGGAAATCAGCCATCAGCTCAGGACCTAAGATCCCTTTAGGAAACCCGGGATAGTTTTCTACTTCCGTCGTTGTCATCAGCTGCCCTCCCGCAGGGCCGCTCATAAAACCTTCATAAAGGACAGGTTCTAAATTCGCGCGAGCCGCATAGATCGCTGCAGTATATCCGGCAGGTCCGGATCCAATAATGACTAATTTCCTCGTTTCCATAGGTACCCAATGCTAAAAAAATTGGCTATCATCATCTCTGGTTTTCGATTTTTTGCGGAGATTTTTTTTTGAGGGAAAATGAAAAACTAACTTCGACTTTGTTCGGCCATCTGTTTGGCTCTCTGGGCCGATGCTCGGAGCGTCTCTTGAAAATGCTCGGCCATTTGGGTTTGGCGCATGATGTTTAAACCAGCTTCCGTGGTTCCGCCCGGCGTAGTGATTTGGTTGAGAAGGGAAGTGATATTTTTTTCTTTTAGGGCGAGCTGGGCTGCACCTGCAAAAGTTTGAGAGGCCATTAAAAGGGCCTGCTCATGGGAAAGCCCCCCTTTTTCCGCCGCGTCGGCCATCGCTTGGATCAAGGCAAAGACAAATCCCGGTCCGCTGCCTGCGACCGCAGTCGCCAAGTCCATTTGGGACTCGGGGATTTCTAAATACTTCCCTAGAGGAGCTGAAAAAAGGTGCACAAAAGATCGGAACTCAACTGTCGCATGAGGAGAAAAGCTGAGCGTCGTCATTCCTTCTCCAATCGAGGATGCGACATTCGGCATTAATCTGACGATTTGCGCCTTTTCTCCGAGGACTTTTTGAAAAAAAGAGATCGGTATGCCCGATAAAATTGAAATAATTTGCTTGGAAGAGGCGCCAAAGCGGGCCATTTCTTGCAAAACGGGCCCAACTTGCCCGGGACGAACACAAAGGAGCAAAACATCGGATGTGGAAACAGCATGCTCGATCGAAGTGGCCGTAATTTTGTACTTTTCTTCGTTCAGCTTCATCCTATCTCGGTCGCGCTGAACGAATTGGACTTGAGAAAGAGGGACCAAACGGGCTGCATGCATGGCTGTAAATAAAATTTGAGCCATGTGCCCAAAGCCAATAAATCCGAGTCGATGCTCATCCATTTTCATAATTTTTATCTTGGATCAATCTTTATTTTTTTGCTAGGCATATCCATCTTGGGGATAAATTCACAACTCATGTAAAATGTTGTGAACATTAATGTGGATAAATTTTTCCTTACCAAGAAACAAGGGCTGATCTAGCAACATGCGGAATTTATTTCGAAAAGCTTTTGGGATTTACCAGGGGGAAGGGGCCCACTCCATTCGCTTCGTCCGTTTAGCTCTCCTCTGGGCGTTCGGAAGCTGCTGCATGGAGACCCTCTCCGACGGCCTCTTCCTTACCCACGTAGGCGCAGAATCGCTGCCATCGGTCTATCTTTCGATCGCGCTCGGCATGATCGGGGTGTCAAGCCTTGTTCTTTATAGTTTAAGGCTGACCAGCCCTTACCGCATTTTCACCTCCGCGATGGTCGCCGGCATCTCGCTCGCGCTTTTTGCTTCCTTCATGATCACAGGCTCGCCTCCCGAATGGTTTTGGTACTTTTTCAAAATCGCCTCAAAAATGTTTTTTGCTGTCATGATCGCAACATCTTGGACATTTACTGACCAATACCACGACCTGCAGGATGCCAAAAGGGTCTATTCTCTCTATAGCGCCGCGTACTTTCTCGGTAGCATCATTTCAGGAACAGCGATTAATTTATTTCTTGACAAGATCAGTTTTTCAGGGATTTTGATCGCATCTGCCTGCTCTATTTTCTGCGCCTTCATCGAAGCGAGAGGCATTGCATTAAGGGCCAAAGCTGTCCACGATGATACGATCGAAGGAATTTTTACTGGAAGCCGAGATACTTTTTCCTCTGTCGTCAACTTGATCGTCCGCTCAAAATTCGCCTTGATCCTCCTCTCTTTGAGTCTTGTGACGCAGCTTTTAATCACGGTCACTGAATTCAATTACATGGACGCCTTCGGCCGATTCTTCGATGTTTCCGCCGACCTTATCGAGGCAGAAGAAGGCGAAATCGCTGAGTTCATCGGTAAATGCAGAGCGTGGATCTCCGCTTGCAATATTTTTATCGGAACCTTCTTTTATAGCCGATTTGTCCGGCGCCTCGGTCTTCACAACGTCGTTTTGATCACACCCCTATTTTTTCTTTTGGTCTATGCGGGATGGGTGGTCAGAGATTCGATGATGCTAGCGATCTTGGGCCTCATTGCAGTCGACGGGATCTTATTCACCATCGAGGACAATTGCTTTAATTTGCTTTCCAATGCAGTGCCGGCCAAACTCAAGTCCAAAGTGCGGATCATCAACGACTCCTTTTTTGAGCCGATCGGGACGCTTATTAGCTCGGCGATCTTGTTCTGCGCCCAATCGGAGAGCCGTTGGATCGGTCTTATTTTAACGGTGCTCACTCTTATTTTATCCCTTGGCATTCGAGCGATTTATTCCAAAGCGATCTTCATGAACCTGAAAGACAATGCCCTCCACTTTGAAAGGAAGATCAAACATTGGATCGGCTCTATGACGAGACGAGACCAGAAAGAGACCAAAAAAGACATTTTGGAATCCCTTCGCTCTAGCTCGGAAGAGACGCAGCTGCTAGCGATAGAGACACTGCTCCAGGTTGAGGACGCATCGGTACTCCCCCAGATCCTGCAAGTCGGCAAGCGCCTCGGAACTCTTTCCAAAATCCATTTAATGAAACTTTTAGAAAGTAGTGCATTTGCCGATGATGCGAGGGTCATCGAAATAATCGATCAATGGATTGATGGCAGCGAATCGTCTGAACTTACTAAATGGGGCCATTTTTACTTGGCTAAAAAGGGGCTGCAGCACCCTGACAAAGTAGAAAACGATCTCGATCATCCGGACCTCTTCCTTCGAGGAGCGGCGATCCTGACGTTAAAAAAATCGCTCGCGAACCATTCTCTCGATTACGCTGCTCTCAATAGGACGATTGCGACAAAAAAACTCGATCTGATGCTCAAATCGTCTCGGATTGATGAGATCAGCATGGGCCTCGACATTTTGAGCGAGGAGCAAGCTTTAGAATCTGCAGAGAGGGCTTTGCCCTTTTTATCTCATGAATCGGTCCTTGTCAAAAGAGCTGCAGCCCGCTGCATCTCCCGTTTATCCGATAAAAGAATGAGCCGTCACGCCCCTAGGATCATCGAAGAGCTCGAGGCGGCAAGGGACAATACATTCCGCCTTCACTGCCTTGATGCGCTAGGAAAGATCGGCGATTCCACCACAGTGAAAGATCTTTTGCTCGCTAGCGTCTATCTTCGTCCCAATGAGAGAAGGCGTACAGAAGAGATCATCACGCAAATGGGCCTTAAAACAGTACCGCTTCTCCTTGCGATGTCGAAAGATCTTTCCCTCCCGGTCCGCGCACGCATCCAAGCGGGCAAGGTGCTCGGAAGATTGGCCTTGCCGCAACTACAGGCCAACTTGATCGACATCATCGACATCGAAATCGAAAGGGCCTATTTTTACTTCTACTTTGGCCATACAATCCAAAAGCAATACCCTCTCTATGATTTAGAAATGCTGCAAAATGCGTTGCTCACTGGATACCAATCGGTGATCGATTTCATTATCCACCTGCTCGGCGCCGCCGGCTCTTTGGAAGATCCCGAGCTTCTTGTTCGAGCTTTGCACAGCCGCAATGCCAAAATCCACTCGCATGCTGTAGAGAGCTTGGAAAAAACGTGCGATCTGAGGATTTTCCGCTTGATTGCACCGCTCGTCGACGACTTGCCTATTGAAGAAAAAATGGCTGCTTGTCTTCGCTGGCAGGGGGATTTCCCTAATTTAACCCTCTCTGAACTGCTCGGTAAGCTTGAAATGTCGCCAACTCTTTTTGACAAGATCGTCGCGACCCGTTTGAAAGCTCAGCTGCAAATGCCGAATTGGCGCCAGCAACTGCGCGAGCAGATGAAGCATTCAGATGAAACTTTTCACCAATTTGCCTATGAGTTGTTAGAATCATGAAACAATTAAGTTTGATCGAACGAGCCTTTTTCCTTAAAAAAGTCCGCCTTTTTTCCGAGCTGGACCTTGACTCTCTTTTGGCGATTGCAGAAAAACTGCACCACGACGACTATGACGCGAACGAGAAAGTTTTCACGCCCGGTCAAGTGGCCAACCGAATTTATCTTATCGCTCACGGAACAGTGCAGATCTTTGATGAAAGAGCGCGTCCTTTAACCGATGTGTCGAGCGGAGATTTTTTTGGAGATGAGTCGCTCTTCAACGAGCAACCCCGAACGTATTCTGCCGTCTGCAAGACCGATTGTCTGTTTTTAACTTTGTCCCGAAGCCATCTCCTCTCAATCATCTCTGAATGTCCTGCCGTTGCTGTAGTTCTTCTCCAGGCTTATTCTCAGCAGCTTCCCTGCCGCCATAAAATAGGACAGCCAACTCCATGAAGATTAGAACCCGCCTTCTCCTTTTCCTCTTGCCCACTTTGCTAGGGAGCATCGCTTTCATCTCTTCGCTGCTCGCCTACAATTGGTACCAAGAAATTTCAGAAGGGTTTCAAACGCGTTTAAAATCTGCCGTAGTAGCCGCCGCCGCTCTTGTCGATCCGAATGCCCTGGAACTCACAGAAGAGCTGCAAGAGATCCAAAAAGAGCTCGCCCTCACTCGTCTGCACATCATCCCCGTCCGTTCTTCCCCTCTCCCTACCATCCCGCCCCCCGTCCAATTGACCACACCTTACACAACGGAAGAAGGTTACTCCGTCATGACAGGCTACGCCCCCATCTTTACCAAAGAAGGGCACATCATGGGACTCATGGCAGCTGATGTCAGCACAGATCTCATCGACCAAAAATTCCAAGAAAGCCTTTTTCTCATCTTGCTTGGCAGCGGCTGCACACTCGCCATCGTCGTCACCACCCTCTACCTCATCGCGAATAAAATTTCCGATCCCGTTCAGCAGCTCAACAATTCAGCTCTCGCCATTGCAGCCGGGCAATATGGAGAATCGGTCCAAGTCAGCGGCCCCAAAGAGATCGTCGAGCTTGCCAACACTCTCAACACCATGAGCGAATGTCTCCACGAGAACATCAACCGTCTCAAAGACAACTCCCTTCTCCGAGAGAGGATGTATGGCGAGTATGAGTGCGCCACTCTCCTCCAGCACCTCATGCTCCAAAAAAACATCGACAACTGCCGCTCCGACGCCGTCGCCGTCAAATCGATCACCTTCTTCTCAGAATCCCCCCGCGGCCTTCTCCTCGACTTCCCCAAACCCGATCGAAAAGATCTCTTCCTCATCCACATGGCCGAAGCAGAAGAAGAGGGCTTTGAGGGCATGTACGAGCTCCTCACCCAATACAAGCTCTCCAAAGCCCACCCAAAACACCTCTCCCTCACCTATGATCGAACTCGCTCCCTCCTCTCCTACAAAGGCCCCGAGCTCCCCCTCTTTTGGTCCCTCGACCACCGCCGCTTCATCCAACCCTCAAATAGCTCCGTCTCCCTCGAATCAGGCGACTTCTTCTTCCTCTTCAACCAAGGCCTCGTCAACTTCTACAAAGAACACAAACGGATCGTCGACCTCCTCGCAAAAGTCCTCAAACTCTTCGCCTCCGATGGCCTCGAAACCACCGCCGCCATGCTCCAAAAAGAACTCACCTTCGCCACAAAACGCAAAGAGCTTTCTGAGGATATCCATCTGCTTTGCTTTCAAGTACTGAGCTGAAGTATTGCTTGGGAAGAATGAGCAGGACTTCGTCCCGCACCCTACCAAAGGACTACTTCCTTTAGAATCCTATGTTTTTATAAGTTAATATTGTTTTTGGATTAAAAATTAACAGATATTGGTTTTTATGATTGGTTTTAATATCATTATAGCCAAAAAAAACAAAAAAGCACTTTATGTACCATGTTAATAAAATTTCTCCAGAAATCAACCTTATTGAAGCTTACCAAAGAAATCCTCGCATAAGTGACTCTGCCTTTTCTAGGGTCATACGAGCGAATCAGGATTGGTTTAAAGGGCACGCTCAAATATTTGACATTAAAAGCCATAGATTTTTAAACCAGAACGGACAAAGCAAAGCTCCTACGGCTACAGTTATAGAACTTTCCCCTTACAAAAATTTATTTACAGATTTACTTATTTCCATCAAAAGATTTTTTACCGGAGTAAAATTCCCTTCTTATATAAATGATGAAAATGAAGAGAGCCTTCGTAAATACTTTGACGAAGGGAGAAGAGTATATTATTTATTTACTAAAGACGGATCCCAAGCTGAGCTTCATATAGAAGGAGACCAGAAACCTCTCCCCTCCCGTATTCATGATGCCATGCTGGCAGTCTTCATGCCAGTCTAACCATAGATTTTTTCCATCAAAGCAAAAAGAAGACCTCTTTTTACTTTGATTCTTTCAATTTCTATAGTTTTCTTTTCATCTTTTGTACCTCTCTCGCGAGATCAAAATCAAAATCCTCATATAATGTTTCCTCAACGATCTTAGGTTTATCTTGATAGCCTTTTTCCAGTACTACGCAAGTATAATGACTGCCTCCCCAGAAAGGACTATCTAACCCTGTCTGTTCATGTTTTATGGCTTGATACTTCAAGGTGTAATTCTCTTGCGACGCTTCGCCTGCCAAGATCGGCTTCAACCAATTTAAAAGCTCGTCACTTCCAGCCGAGCCGCTAGTTTCAACAATCAGCATGATTTGCTTCCAGGAATGTTTTCGGACGGCCTCAATATCCCAGCTTTCCCAAGGAGAGGGAGCTAGGAGAAACAAAGTTGCCTGTTCATCAATCTGCTCAATATGGTCTAAATAGGCATAGTCTGGCTTTATAAAACAGTGCTGATCCCCTGTTTGGAAACAAGAAGCAGGAAATGGATCGATGCAGATCACGCGAAGCCCTTCATGACTTGCCAATTTTTCAACAGCTCCCATTCCAGATCCAACTGAATAAATCGTATTTTTTGGGTCCAAATAGGAAATGGCTTCTAAAATCTTATCGGAACCGATTTTTCGGGAAAACAGGGTTAAATGATCGGCTGGATTGGGGGTATGAGAGACGATTTGATTTGGAGGGGTCTGCTCGATAAACGCATTATATTCAGCAATATAAGACTGACAGACTTTATCCAAGCTTTTCTTCATTTCTTGGACTGATGAAACATTCATAAAAAAGAGAGAAACATCATTCGATTTAGAAGAACAATAAAAAAAACTTATATCAGAACAAAAAAAACGGAATGTTTTATCTATCCAAGAAGCCATCTTTTCAATCTTTTCAATGTTGGATAATACATAATTTTCATCCTCTTCAGCTATGTTCCCCTCTCTATCAGAATAATGTCCCTGAAACCATTTCTCTACGCGCCTATTCCAAAAAGCAGGTTCGGGAGGAGAATATTTTTTAAGCTCAACCTCCAAATCTTTTAAAGCTTCTTTTGCTACATACATAGCATTATTTACCTCAAAAATATCTTCATTTTTTATAGGCATTCGACTTATTTCACTGAAAACTAACGCCTGACAAAACTTCTGTTGTTCTAAACTGAGAGATCTTTCACCTCTAAGCAAAGTTTCTACGCTCATCATTCAAACCTTTGGTTGTAAAAAAATGAGCAGGATACTAGCAAAGAAATCGATTTATGTGAAGGAAAGGAAAAATTGAAGCCGCATCTTATGAGGAAAATGAAAAATCGCTCTAGAAGATGCGGCGGATAGACTATTAGGCGTTGACTTTACGTTTTTCTACGTAATCGACCACATCGCCTACAGTTTTGAGCTTTTCAGCGTCTTCTTCTGAAATCTCAAAACCAAAACGCTCTTCAAATGTCATGATGAGCTCAGTTAAATCCAAAGAATCTGCGTTCAAATCTTCTACAAATGATTTTTCTAAAGAAACATCTGCAGCTTCTACACCGAGTTGCTCGATGATAATATCAATGACTTCTTGTTGTATTGTCATAAAAAATTCCTATTTATTGGACCGGTCTAAAAAACACATGAGGCCAAAATGCAGCTGGCGCATTTTGGACCCACATATTGCTAGGCAGGCCTTTTCAATTATTTTGGGTCCTACATGACCATCCCGCCGTCGACCGCAATCACTTGTCCAGTGACATAACTCGATAAGTCGCTAGCTAAATATAAAGCCGCTTGAGCTATATCTTGAGGACTGCCTATACGCCCCAGCGGGATGTTTGCGAGGATTTGCCCTTTCACTTGTTCAGGCAATCCCTCGGTCATTTGAGTTTCTATATAACCAGGCGCCACGCAGTTCGCTCGGACATTACGGCTTGCCAGCTCTTTGGCCAATGACTTCGTGAACCCGATCATTCCCGATTTGGATGCTGCATAGTTTACTTGCCCTGCATTTCCTGTCAAGCCAATCACTGAAGAAATGTTGATAATAGCCCCGGACTTCGCTTTCATCATGCTTCGCGCAAGAACGCGGCAAGTATTATAGACAGATTTTAAATTGACATCCAAGACAAGGTCCCAATCCTGTTCGCTCATGCGCATCAAAAGATTGTCCCTTGTGATCCCTGCATTATTGACAAGGATGTCCACTTTTCCCCAATCGGATAATATTTTTTGAATCGTCTCTTCGACTTCCTTAAACTGAGATACGTTCACTAAATGAACTGAAAATTTTTGCTCAGCGCTGACTCGATGCTTTTCTAATTCGTGAAGAGTCTGCTGCGCTCTTTCTGCGTTCGTACCAAAAACCGCTACGTCAGCCCCATTGTGAGCATAAAGCAAGGCGATCGCCTGTCCAATGCCAGCTGTACCGCCCGTAACAATCGCCGATTTATTCTTTAACAGCTGCATATCGCCTCTTCTATTTGTTGCATGACGCTCTCTAAATCTCCGACTTTTTCTAAAGACAAAGTAGGAGCTTTTACCCCTATCTTCTTATTTAAACCGGCGAGCGTTTTACCAGATCCAATCTCTAGATATAGATCGACTTGTTTCGACTCGATAGAGACGATTCCTTGGTCCCATCGAACAGATTGGGTCACTTGGTCCGTCAAATTTTTTCGGATTTGATCGAGAGATTCGACAAAATCGCCAGGAACATTCATCGCAAACTGAATGGAAGAATCTCTTAAAACAACTTTTTCAATGAATGGCGCCAGCCCTTCTTGGGCCGATTTCATGAGACCGCTATGAAAAGCTCCATGCACTGTGAGAGGAATAACCCGCTTTGCACCTTTTGCCTTCAAGGCCAAAGAACCAGCTTCTACCCCTTTTTGCGTGCCGGAAATCACCACCTGGCCCGGACAATTATAATTAGCCACCCAAACTTGAGACAAACCTTGCAAAGCCTCTTCTACGGCAGGTCCGGAGAGGCCGAGGACAGCGGCCATAGTCCCTTGAGTTTCTTCACAAGCTTGGTTCATCAGTTCAGCTCGAACGCGCACAAGGCGCAAAGCGTCAGCCATCTCAATCCGTCCAGATGCATAAAGGGCTGTGTATTCTCCAAGGCTAAGGCCCGCACAGACATAGGGGGTTAATTCAGGCATTTGCGACTGCAGAGTTCTTAGCAAGGCGACACTATTGACAAAGATAGCAACCTGACTATGTTTTGTTTGCGTCAGCAAAGCCTCAGGACCTTCAAACATCACCTGCGTCAAATGATAAGAGAGGAGATCATCAGCCTCTTGAAAAGTCTCTTTAGCTACAGAAAATGCTTCGCAAAAATCCTTGCCCATGCCAGGGATTTGAGATCCTTGTCCTGGAAATAAAAAAGCTATTTTTTTCATCGTTGAGCCTGCAATAAAGCCGCGCCCCAGGTAAGACCTGCGCCGAAAGCTGTTAATAAAATCCTTTCTCCCTCTTGCAAAGACTGCTCTTTTCTCAATTCATGCAAAGCAATCCCAACGGAAGAGGCCGATGTATTGCCGTATTTCTGCACTGTCTTATAGACCCTTTCAGGAGAAAGATGTTTAAATCGTTTAGCAATCGCATCAATAATTCGAATATTTGCTTGATGAGGAACCACCCAGGAAATGTCCAATTCATCAATTTGGGCTGCGTCGATACATTCTTTGCAAGCCGATTCCATCCGTCTGACCGCATGTTTGAACACCTCATTGCCTGCCATCTTAATATAGTGCTGATCGCCTGCTACCGTCTCAGCAGAAGCTGGAAGCCGGCATCCTCCTGCTGGCTGGATCAATAGCTCTGCCTGCTCTCCATCAGATCCAAGGCGCACAGACTGTATGGCGAGCCCCTCCCCTTCAGAAGAGACGACGCAAGCAGAGGCCCCATCGCCAAATAAAACGCATGTGGAGCGGTCCTTATAATTAGTAATCGAAGAAAGCTTTTCCGCTGCGACGACTAAAATATGGCGATAAGCCCCAGATTCAATAAAAGATTTAGCCAAAGAAAGAGCATATAAATATCCCGTGCAAGCCGCCTGAATATCTAAACTAGCAGCTTTTTTAGCTCCCAAGAGCTGCTGAATCAAACAGGCCGTGCTAGGAAAGATATAATCGGGCGTTAAAGTGGCCACTAAAATAAAATCTATCTCATCAACCGTCAAGCCAGAGTCTTCGATAGCCGCTAAAGCCGCTTTAGCTCCCATTCCTGAGGTGAACTCATCAGGGCCGGCCAATCTGCGCTCTTTCATCCCTGTACGGGTAAAGATCCACTCATCGGAGGTGTCCACCATTTGCTCAAGGTCTTGGTTCGTCAAGACTTTTTCAGGCAAATATGCCCCTGTGCCTCTGATCCTAGCTACTCTATTCATCATTTTATGCTCTTCAATTGCGTCGATTTTACACAAATCATCTATTAAATTGAAAGGGAGAGTTTGACAAATAAAAAATACACTTAACAAGAGAACTCATCGAAGACAAGAGCAAAAAGCTTCTTGCAAAATGGGGGCAATTTTTCTACACTGCACTTAATTATGTCTTCAAAATACCCAAAAGACCTTCTCACGCTGATCGGTTACTTAAAAAAACTGCCAGGCGTCGGCTCTCGAACAGCAGAAAGGTTCGCCTTTGAATTTCTCAAATGGGGAAAAGAAGATCTCAGCGCGCTCGGGGCGCAACTAACAGAAATCTTGGACAAAGTGCCCTGTTGCCAAGAGTGCGGCTGTCTTACGCAAAACGGACATTGCCACTTTTGCCAAGACACAAGAGATGCTTCGGTCCTTTGCATCCTCTCTTCCCCCCGAGATGCCTATGCAATCGAAGAAACGAGGGCGTACAGAGGCTTATATCACGTCGTCGAACACCTTCTTTCCCCTTTGGACGGCAGACATGCCAGCCAACTTCGGATGGACCGCATTGAAAGCCGAATTGCAAAACATCAAATCAAAGAAGTTATCATCGCTTTCGACTCCACGCTCGAAGGCGATACGACAGCGCTCTATTTGAAAAATGAACTCGCCAAGCTCTCTTTGCACGTCTCACGCCTTGGCGTCGGCCTGCCGATCGGCAGCAGCATTGAATACATCGATGGAGGCACCCTCGCCCGCGCTCTTGCAGGCAGGCAAACTTTGTAAGAAGGCGTCTAAAGAACATTGCTTTTTTAAACCCTAATTTCTATAATCAGGCGGATCAACAACGATGTTCAGATATGGCCGACAAACGACGCATTACATCCTACACCTTGCTTTCAATTCTTTTCGCTGCGATGGCCGGGCCAATTTACAGCACTGAATTTTATGAAGAAAAACGGGTTGCCCGCATTGAGATCATTGTCGATTCTCCTGAAGAAGAGACCTATTTTGATGCAAAACCGCTTCTCTCCCGATTAAAGACGCATGAAGGAGATGAGTTTTCCCAAACAACTTTCGATCAGGACCTCAAAGCTCTCTCACAAGAATATGATCGGGTCGATCCTTCTGTTCAGGTCAAAGACGACCAACTTGTCATTACTATCCACGTAACGCCAAGGCCCTTGATCCATCAAATCGTCTGGAGAGGCAATGAACGTTATAATGCCACGAGACTGCAAAAAGAACTCGGCGTCCAGCCCTACACCTTATTCAATCGACAAACGTTCAGCAAAGCCTTTAACAAGGTCAAAGAGTTCTACATTAAAAAAGGCTATTTTGAATCGCAACTTTCCTACTCTCTGGAACCTATCCCCAATTCCAACCAGGTCAATATTGTCATCGATGTAAAAGAAGGCAGATCCGGCAACATTAAAAAGATTGTTTTCCAGCAGTTCACAAAATCTGAGATCAGCGATCTATCCGACCAGATCTACTTAAAAAAATACAACTTTGTCACTAGCTGGCTGACAGGTACAGGCATTTTCCGAGATGAGGCTTTAGACCAAGATAAGGCCACCATCGCTAATTATCTGCATAATAAAGGCTATGCAGACGCAAGAGTCGACGTGGACCTGCAAGAGGATCCAGGGTCCGGCAGGCTGATCATTGAAATCACTGCGCATCGCGGGCCTATCTATAAGACCGGAACCGTAGAATTCGAAGGCAACACTCTCTTCTCTTTGCCAGATCTCGAAAAAAGATGTCTTATTCACGCAGGAGACCCTTATTCACCCGACAAAGTAAGGGAGACTGCGCAGCTCATTAAAGATCTTTACGGACAGAAAGGGTATATCGATGCAAGCGTGCAATTTGAAACCGACCTAGATGAAAACCAACCCATTTACAACGTCCGCTACTCTATCGAAGAGGGAGGACAATATAACATCGGTCTCATTTACATCTTCGGCAACCATTTTACGAAAAATAATGTGATCCTACGGGAATCGCTCCTTGTGCCTGGTGAAACGTTCGATTCAAGAAAATTAAAGGCAACGCAGAGCCGACTTGAAGCGATGGGGTATTTTAAAAGCGTAAACGTCTATCCAGTCCGGACCAATGAAGACCTCGGAGAAAACTACAGAGACATCTACATTGAAGTCGAAGAAACGACTACAGGTAATGTCAGTTTATTTATGGGCTTCAGCACCATTGATGACATTTTTGGCGGCGTGGAGATCACCGAAAGAAATTTTAATATCGCTGGACTCGCCAAAGCATGGAGCAGTGTTTCTAATTTACGCGGCGGAGGAGAATATTTCCATGTCCGCGGAACATTAGGTAAAAAGCAAAATAACATTCTTGTTTCCTGGATGAATCCCTACATCAACGATTCTCTCTGGCGTTTTGGAACGGAACTAACCCGCACGTATAGCGAATTGCAGCAGACAACAAAAATTATTACCTATGGCGGTTCGGTCTTTGCAAGCTATCCCCTCAATAATTATTGGACATTCGGCATGCGCGAGCGCCTTCGCCATTCGCATGACTATGTAGACCTTAGGCCCATGGGAACGAATGACATTGCCAAAGCCTCTTTTGAAAAGCAAAAAAGATTATTAGATCAACAAGGTCTTGTTTCTGCTTTTAGCTCTAACTTAGGATACGATTCAACAGACAATGCTTTTAAACCTCACAAAGGCTGGCGCTCTCTCTTCGAAGCGGAAATCGCAGGGGTCGGAGGATCATTTTATTTCGGGAAAGTCAGCTACTTGAACTCAATCTATTTTCCCATCTGGTCTAAAGGTACGCTGAAATTCAAAGCAGAGTTCAAATATCTTTTCCCTTATGGACCAACGGCTAGAGATGCTATGCCTTATAGCGAACGTCTCTTCATGGGCGGCGAGACAAGCGTCCGAGGATACAAGCCCTTTATGCTAGGGCCTTTGGTCAAATTAGACAACGACCAGGGAGTCCCTCAAAATACCAGCACTCCGAATGGAGGAAATTCGTCTACTTTGCTTTCATTGGAATACAACCAAGAATTGTTAAAAATCCTCGACGTTTTTGTCTTCTATGATATTGGAAGCATCACAACTAAAATTTTATCTGCTGAAAAAATGAGAGCCTCCGTCGGAGGGGGTCTTCGTTTAGATATTGGCAACCGAACTCCGATTGTGGTAGGCTGGGGCTACTTGCTCAATTCGTTGGACAGAAAGGAACGGAACCACAAATACCAGCCCTTTTATTTCTCGATGGGCGGACAATTTTAAACCTTTGTTAAGGAGATGTATGAACAAGTCAAAATTCTTTCTTTCACTGCTGACTGCAGCCGCGTTATGCACCAGCTCTGCTTTTGCTGCAGAAGAGTCCATCATCGGAATGGTGAACCTCGCTAGCTGCATGAGCGAATCTAAGCTTGGCCTGCAAGAGCAAGAAACTCTGCAAAATGTACAAAATCAAATGATCTCCCTCATGGAAGAGACAGACAAAGAATTGAAAGAGATCGAAGGAAAATTAAAAGACTCAGAATACCTCGATAGCCTTTCTCCTCAAGCAGAAGCCGAACTCCAAGCGCAGCGCGAACAATTAGCAAGAAACATAAGCCAATATCAAAATCAATTCTACCAGATGATGCAGCAGGCCCAATACCAGATCTACCAAAAAGTATTGACCAACATCACCAAAGCTTCTGAAAAAATCGCAAAAGAGAAAAAACTCGATTATATCCTCAATAAGGAAGCCTGTTTCTATATACGTCCCGATCTCGATGTAACAAGCAGCGTCATTTCAGAAATGGATAAAACATTCGATCTGGATAAAGCGGATAGAAAAATATCTGACAAAAATGGCCAGGATGCTTCCATACATGCGATCGAAGAATCGATGCTAAATCAAGCTGGTTAATTGCATGCCGCGCCAAAAGAGCTTCTCATTAGCTGAACTTGCCAGACAAACAGGTTCGCAGTTGATAGGTAATCCAGATCATCTTGTCACTGGGGTTAACACCCTTGAAGAAGCTCTTTCCAGCGATGTTTCTTTTCTAGCCAATCCACGCTACCAGGAGGCCATGAAAAAAAGCGTCGCCGGCGTCATCTGCGTGCAAGCACCTTTGGCAGATGGAAAAAATTATCTCGTTTCAAACAACCCTTCCCTCACCTTCCAGCGCATCGCAGAACTTCTTTTAGCGCCATCTCGCGACTCAGGCTTTACAGGAATCCATCCGACAGCTGTCATCCACCCTACTGCCCTCATCGTTTCCAACGTCTCTATTGGACCGTACGCC
>DAINNB010000008.1:0-23555 GCA_036736085.1 Chlamydiales bacterium | reverse complement strand
TTTTTTACGTTTAAACTTTGATACTATTTTGTAATTGCTACTTTTCTAATATCATCTACCCCTGCCAAAATATTTTTAAATGTGAACTGTTAAAACAAAAATCTTGGGTGCCTTTCAACCGGAAGTACTATATCCCCTCCTAAAATCTCTTTAAAAACATCGATATTTTCTTCTACTATTTTTCAGGAAGTTCTGCCTTTGAATGATTAAAACAGTAATGTAATCTTTGTCCTGAGTTTCAATGACCGAAAATGTAGAAGAAGGGAAAAGATGTTTATATTTTCTCCAGACTTCAAGCCCTCTATTTACTTGAATATTTTGTAAATTGAGACAGGTGGACAGTTCGATCACATTTGTTAAAAGGGTTCTCTCTGAATAGTTAGGCTTTGTAAATAGAGAGATGCAATTCGAAAAAAAAGCCTCCAAAGCCTTTTTATCTTCTTTGGAGATTTCCGATAGGATCCTCGCGATCGATTTTGAATGACTTCGATCCGTCCCATAGACCAGCAAGAGTCCAACTAAATTTAACTCCAGAAGAGGCATAAAGTCCATGAGAGTCTGCATAGATTCCATCAACAGGAATCTGTTGATTGTTTAACCAAATGAAAATTCCATCTGGGAGAAGGGCAATTTGACTGAGGTGCAAATAAATTTTCTCAGAGAGACAGTCATCTTGTTGTTTCTCGCAAAATCCTTGGGAAGAGTAGAAGACGCTCAAAAGCGAGATGAAGACACGTAAAAATTTCTTGAATTTACTCCTTAATATAAAATTGGCAAATCCCATTCAGCGGACTTTTATGCCAGTGCGCGAATGGGAGCATCACAGTACAAGAATTTATTTTTTATAGAAAATGTTTTTTTGACGCCAAAAAATTGGCACAGAACAAGGAGTAAAAAAGAAAGAAAGAAACTTCATGCGAAACGCACTAGTCGATCATCCCAACGCTGCGACAACTTCTTTTGCGTCAATTAATCGGCCATCTGAAAGAAGAGTCAGCGATTTAGATTTTTCTGGTAGAAAAAGCACATAGAGAATCTGTCTGAAGATCAACGTTATCGAAAAATTGAGAAATTTCACGATAGGTCTCTCGAAGAAGATTATGCAGCCAAACATTATGTTTTCTAACATAATGTTTGGCTGCATAATCTTCTCCTTTAGGAGCATTTTTATAGGAGAAGTCTTTTGCCAACAACAGGCTGAGGTCGTCTCAAATCAAAAAAACATGGATCATAAGATCTGCGATGAAATGGGCTAACATTGCTGTCCAAAGTCCTCTGGACCAGTAGAGCCAACCGAAAGTCATCCCGGCTAATCCATTCAGAAAAAGGACACGAAATATCTCAAAACCTGAAGGAGACATCAATTTAAACAAAGCAGGGAGATGTCCCAGTCCAAAGAGCAAAGCGACAAAAAAAGTCGCTATCCAAAGAAGCCATATTCTTTTGCCTGTTTTCAGACATTTTCTTAAGAGAAAATAGATCAATGTAAGCAAAAAGAGCCTTATTAGCACTTCCTCATTCACCGCTCCATAAATCGAAGCGAGAGCCCCCATCCAAAAGGGAGAGTGTTGACCTGAAAGAAGCGAACTTGCAAAGACAGTTTTATCAAAAAAATAAAGAAGCAGTCCAAGAAAAATACCAAACAAAGTGCCTGGATAAACAATGCGTTGAAGAGGGTTGTCTAACAAAAAAGGTTTCAGATCAGTTTTAGGTAAAACTTTGGAGCTTAGCCAGCAGACCAGTCCAAACAAGACCGAAGAGTTCAAGATAATGAGAAGGACCAACTGCCAAAGAGGTATAGTCACCTGAGCTATTCCCACAGACAATGTGTAAGGAATAGTCGCTAATGACCCCAAAATACATAAAACCCAAAGGAAGAGAAAAGTTCTTTTATAAACGAAAGCTTTCATGAAGGCCCCAAATTAAGTAAACTTTGATTCTACCTCTAAAATGCTATTTTGATCGAGCGCTATGCTTGGAGCTCTTTTCAGTTGATTGACATCAAAAAAATATGATAGGCTCTCCGCCTTTCTTAACCAAGTTTAGAGGCTATCATGAAATTAGAAAATAAACTATCAAATACCCCGCCAGAGCAATTTATGTCTGCGTTGACAGATAACGTTGAGTAATTCAGTTTTTAGAGAAAGTATTTGAGAATTAGAATTCAGATTTCGGATACATGTGAAATAACGTCTACATCAAATAATAAAGCAGCTTAAGCCGGTTAAGGCTTAAGCTCTTTAAAAGAGAAGGTAACTAAGTCTTGAGTAAAGACTCACCTTCTCGCGGTTTGGCATGCTCGGAGAGGGACTCGAACCCACACGGCATTGCTGCCAGGGGATTTTAAGTCCCCAGTGTCTACCATTCCACCATCCAAGCAGAAAGCAAAGAATTATATGCAGCTTGCTCTATTTTAGCAAGCTGCAAAGGAGAAGGGGACGATTTACTCTTCGTCGTCTTTTCTCTCTTCATGAAGGTGTTCCCGCTCTTCGTGGGACTCATCTTTCGTCTCTTCATCAGAGATCGGATGATCGAAGATCGACTCATCATAGTGATGGGGCGCTTTTTCTTCGACAGAGGGAGGAACAAAGAGGTCTTGTTCTACGATCTCAGCCGTCTTATAGCGGCTCAAAGTTTCTTTAATGAGCGTTGGAGGAGGAGGAAACAATTTGGAGATAAAAGAGGGTGCTTGCGGCTCTTCTCGAGCGGGCTCCATCTCATTCATCTCCTTTCCTTCTACTGCAGATTCATCCCCTTTGGGGCGGGCTTCGTGCATCGGCTCATGGCGGTCTCTGCCGGATCTACGGCCACGGCGTCTTTTATCTCGCTTGCGATCGCCTGGGTTTAGAGGCAAAACACCTGTAGACTCGCCTGCAGAAACAGGCTCTTCGCGCTTTTCTTCGCGTCTCTCTTCCACAGGTTCGCGATGACGGGGAGGAGCTGCTTCGCGCCCTCCGCCAATCTTAATCGCCCTTTCAGGAGAGGCGTTTTTGAGCACCATGCGGGTCTCTTTGAGCTCTAATACTTCATAATCGCTCATGGGAACTAAAAAAGATTTAGGTCTTTCTAAAGAACGAAAGAAAAATGAGTGCCCAAAAGACACTACTTCAACGGCGTCGACAAAATAATCTTCTTGGCCATTGCCTTTGCTGCTGCGGATGACCAATTTGCATCCGTCTCGAGGCGTAATGACCGTCTCTATGATGGGTTCTCGGGTAAAATTCACTATGTATTCCGTTATTTAAAGGGTTGGTGATGTGAAGCGCATGGCAAGCGGTCAAAATTTGTCTTTCGAAGCCATGTACTCCAATAGGTCGACCACACGCTGGGAATAACCCAGCTCGTTGTCATACCAAGCAATTAATTTATAAAAACGACTGTTGAGGGCGATCCCAGCCAACTTATCGTAAACGCAAGAATACGTGCTACCGATAAAGTCGGAAGAGACCAATTGCTCATTGGTCGTCGCCAAGATGCCTTTCAGATTTGTGTTAGCTGCAGCATCCATGGCATTGTTAATTTCCTCATAGGATGTGTCTCGAGCCAACCTCACGGTCAAATCGACAACCGACACATCAGGAGTAGGAACTCGAAAAGCCATGCCCGTGAGCTTGCCTTTTAACTCAGGCAAACAGAGAGTCACCGCTTTTGCAGCCCCTGTAGATGATGGGATAATATTGAGACTCGCCGCTCTTCCTCCTCGCCAGTCTTTATGAGACGGACCATCCACTGAAGGCTGGCTGGCTGTAAGAGAATGAACTGTAGTCATCAGACCTTCTTCAATCCCAAAATGGTCTAATAAGACTTTACACAAAGGAGCCAAGCAATTCGTCGTGCACGATGCATTGCACAAAATATCATCTGTATCTGGATTGTATTTTGTGTGATTGACCCCCATTACGTAGGTAGGGATCCCATCCTTGCCAGGAGCTGAGATCAAAACTCGCTTAGCACCTGCAGCCAAATGCTGCTCAGCACCTTCCCGGCTCGTATAACGTCCGGTGGACTCTACTACATAATCAATTTTGAGCTTTCCCCAAGGCAGCAGGGAGGGCTCTTTTTCAGCCGTAACGACAATTTCGTGGCCGTCGACAAACAACTTCCCTTCTTCAGCGCGCACAGGTTTAGGATACATCCCGTGAACTGTGTCATGCTTAAAAAGATAGGCCAAATTGTCTGCTGGAACTAAATCATTAATAGCTACAACTTGAATATCTGAATGTTGGAGCGATCTACGTAAAACAAGCCGTCCTATTCGACCAAACCCGTTAATCGCAATTCGTTTGACCATAACTCGAACTCCAAAAAAAAGTAGTGTACCTGATTTTTGAGCCCGTGTAAAGCATTACCAAGCGTTAAAAACAAAAAAACCACTTGCTTAGATTTTTTCTATGCAAGTGGTTTAAAACTAAACCGTTTCAAAAGTTTTACGAAGACGGCTACTGAAGATACTCAATGTAGCATGTAGGAGCATTATCGCCTACACGATCGCCTGCGCGAATAATCCGAGTATAGCCGCCTTGGCGTGCTGTAAATCGGTTTTTTAACTCGCCGAACAACTTATCGATTACGAGACGATCTCGAGAATAGGAGCTTTTATCCCCTTTCTTAGCCGCTCTAGCTTCTTTTGGCGTGAGAGGATTAAAAGAGACCATCAGCTCTGCAATCGCATTCCTACGAGCTGCCAGCGTATCTTTTTTAGCCATCGTGATCAAACGATCCGCATGCCTGCGAAGCTCTTTCGCCTTCACAACTGTTGTTGCAATCCGATCATTTTCGATCAAAGATTTCAACATATTAGCCAGCATACAGCGGCGATGAGACCCTGTCCGGCCAACTTTAAATGTATGTTTTCCGTGTCTCATACTTCTACGTTGCCTAATTTTTCTAAATTGTAATTTTGAATAATGGTCTTAATATTGTCTCGATTGATGCCGAATCTCGCCAAGTCCATGCCAAGAGACAAGCCAAGCTCATCGAGCTTTTGCTTGATCTCAGTCAATGACTTTTTCCCGAAATTACGGAATCGGAGCATTTCCGACTCAGGCATTACAACCAGCTCGCCGATCGTATCAATGTTTGCATTAGCTAGGCAATTCGTAGAACGAACTGAAAGCTCGATTTCATTAATGCGAAGAGCCAATTTCTGCAGAATCTCATCGCGATCGCGGTTGCTTTGAGCTTCTCCCTTATCGAAATAAACCATGTGGGTTTTAACAAGATCAAATACTTGGAAATGCAAAATACCAATCTGCGCTGCAAACGTAAGGGCTTCTACTGGAGAAACTCTTCCATCCGTCGTGATCTCGAGGATCAATCGATCAAAGTCTGTATCTTGTCCAACTCGAGTATTTTCTACGTAGTAATTCACTAAGCGAACAGGAGAAAAGCAAGAGTCGATAACAATCTCATCTACCTGGCGCTCGAACACGTGGCGCTCCGAAGGAACATAGCCGCGGTCTGAACCAATGCGCAGGTCCACTCGTTTTACCATCGGCTTAGTGACGGTGAACAAATGGTGGTCAGGATTGACAATGTCAAAATCAGAATGGCTGAGCAAATCTTTCAACGTAACTTTATAGGCTCCGCCGCTTTTCTCAAGCATTTCGTCCGTAATCTCAAGCATCTTCGTGACAGTCTTGATATCGCGTGGATGAGCATCCTCGCTCAAGATTACTTTACGAAGCAAGGCTCCTTTGAAATTCAAGATAATGTGTGTCATATCTTGAATAATTCCTTCCACAGCCATGTATTCATGGGGAACTCCTTCGATGCGGACAGAGAGAATAGCAGGAGCCTCTAAGGAGGCCAACATGATCCTTCTCAATGCGTTGCCAACTGTGTGGCCAAAACCTCGCTCAAAAGGCTCTATTACAAAACGTGCAAACGTATTCGTCTGACTCGCTTCGTCTAACTTGATTTTGTCTGGCATTTCAAATTTGCCATACTTTACAGGCATGTTAGGTCTCCTCTCATCAAACGTTAATTATACGCGTCTTCTCTTACGCGGTCTGCAACCATTGTGTGGCACAGGAGTCTTGTCATGAATCACAGTGATTGACATCCCTGCGCTCTGCAGTCCCCGCACAGCGGACTCGCGCCCCGCGCCAGGACCGTTTAAATTGACTTCACACTCTCTCATTCCTACAGACATTGCTTCTTTCGCCGCGTTTTGAGCAGCTACTGTAGCAGCAAACGCTGAAGATTTTCGTGAACCCGAAAAATTCGCCTTACCAGCTGAAGACCATGAAATCACATTTCCAGCCAGGTCTGTAATAGAAATAATTGTGTTGTTAAACGTCGCCTTTACGTAGGCAATTCCAGTCGGAACCGTTCGTTGCATTTTCTTTTTAACGCGCACGCCTGCTTTTTTTGGGGGCGCTTTCTGTTCTTGCTTAGCCAAGTGTCAAATCTCCTATCCTTTAGATTTTCTTGTTGGCAACGGTTTTTCTCTTACCCTTGCGCGTACGGGAGTTCGTTCGAGTTCTTTGACCGCGAACTGGCAATCCCAAGCGATGACGCTGACCACGGTAGCAATGAATACCGATCAATCGCTTAATGTTGTTTTGAATTTGACGGCGAAGATCTCCCTCGACCGTGTACTCAGATTGCAAAACTGCGTTTAACTTAGCGATCTGATCTTCATTCATTTCGCGAGTGCGCATATTTTTGTTTAATCCCAGCTTATCAATAATTTCATTCGATAGCTTTCTGCCAATCCCGTAAATATAAGTTAGGCTTATTTCTAATCGCTTATTGTCTGGAATATCTATCCCTATGACTCTAGCCATGATGCTATACCTTTAATTTTTTTCAGTCTAAAATACCACACGAACCATTTAATTCACAACGGCTTATCGCCCTCGCAGCCTACCTTTCGTCATGAAGCCATCGTAGCGCTTCATAAGTAAGTGAGACTCAACTTGTTTGGTTGTATCCAAAATCACCCCGACCAAGATCAGGAGGGAAGTCCCTCCAAAAAATTGGCTGATATTTGCGTCCACGCCCATGAGCCTTCCCACGAGGGTAGGCAAAATAGCGATAATCGCCAGGAAAACGGCCCCGGCCAATGTAATACGGCTCATTGTCGACTCAAGATAATCTTGAGTAGGCTTGCCTTGGCGTATCCCTGGAATAAATGCCCCATTCTTTTTCATATCCGACGCTATTTGTTCTGGTTTGAACTGAGTAGCCGTCCAAAAGTACGTAAAGAAAAGGATAAAAATTACATAGAGGGAAGTATATACCCAAGAGCCTGGAAGCAGATAGTTAGAAAACTGTCCAAACCAGGTGCCTTTACCTAAAAATTGACCGATCGTTGCCGGAAACATCAAAAATGTACTTGCAAAGATCACAGGAATAACTCCTGCATAGTTTACTTTTAAGGGAATATGGGACGTCCCGCCCTGCACTTCATGGCGCCCTACAATCCTGCGAGCGTACTGAAGAGGGATTCGTCTTTGTCCTTGGATGACTAAAATCGTTCCTACTGTAATCAGGACAAAGAGAGCGCACAAAACCAAAAGAGTAACAAAGTTCAGCTGCCCAGCTTCTTGTGATCCGAGGTTCAATTGCTGAATAATCGTCCCAATCGTGCTTGGGAATGAGGACAAAATACCGACAGCAATAATCAAGCTGATCCCGTTGCCGATCCCCTTTTCTGTGATCTGCTCGCCGATCCACATAAGGAGCAAAGTCCCCGTAGTCATTGAAAACATCACAGTAACATAAAATAGCCAAGAAACACCAAACAACTGAACGTCTAACAGTTCAGACACGACAATCCCTGGACTTGATCGGTTGACCGACATCGCATACTTTGCAAGGAACCCTGATTGGGACAAAGCAAGCAGCAATGTAGCGCAACGAGTCCACTTGGACAGCTTCCGCCGCCCCTGGTCAGGGCTCTCTCTGATTTCCCTCTGTAAAGAGGGAATCAGAGCAATCAACACTTGCATGATGATCGAAGCCGAAATGTAAGGCATGACCCCCAAAGCGAGCAATGTCATCTTCGCAAAAGCTCCGCCAGAAAAAATGTCCACTAATTGAAAAAGGTTCTGACCTCCTCCGGTGGCAAATTTAAACAAGCTAATAGCTGCATCTGCGTTAATCCCTGGAACTGGGATATAAGCCCCAACTCGGCACACTGCAAGCAAAACCAAAGTAAAAAAGATTTTCGCTTTTAACTCAGGAATGCCAAATACACGTTTGATCGGTTCGATCATGGGTTATCCAATGTTATTCTACTAGGGTAAACGAAATCTTTTTTTCTTCCAATTTTTGCATAGCCGCTTGCGAAATGGCATGCGCTTCAATGGTTACTTTCTTCGTCAATTCGCCATTTGAAAGGATTTTAATGCCCGAAGGAAGACGTCTGTGGATGAGCCCTTTTTCTCTTAAGCTTTCTTTGTTGACGACTTCTCCATCCTCAAAATAGGCTTCAATCAGAGCGAGAGTAATCGCTTGGGAAGGCTTATCAAAACGTCCTCGAGTAAATCCTCGAACCGGTAGTTTACGATAAAGAGGCACTTGCCCCCCTTCATATCCATAACGGCGCTTATAGCCCGATCTTGATCCGTCGCCCTTCTCGCCTCGGCCTGATGTTTTACCTCGGCCTGAACCGATACCGCGGCCTACTCGCTGAACTTTTTTCTTAGGGCGTGAAGTGTTTTGCAATTCAGATAATGTCAACATGTTACGCTCCTCTACGTTCTGCGAGAACTTGCTCTCGATTTCTGAGTTCATGAATAGCCTTAAATGTCGCTTTCACCTGGTTCAATGGATTGCTAGAGCCTAAACTCTTCGCGATCACATTTTTCACTCCGCCTAAAACGAGGACAGAACGCACTTTTGAACCTGCCACGACCCCAGTTCCATCCGGAGCTGGTTTCAACAGAAGCTTAGCGCCATCCCACTCGACATAGATCTCGTGAGGGATTGTATCCCCTTCCATTTCAATTGTCATAATATTCTTGCGGGCCGCTTCAGATCCTTTGCGAATCGCATCGGAAACTTCGTTCGCTTTCGCGAATCCATAACCCACATGTCCTTGTCCATCGCCGACTAGAATCAGTGCAGAAAAACTAAACTTCCGTCCACCTTTCACTACTTTGGAGCAGCGATTGATATAAAGAACTTTTTCCTCAAATTCAGTGCCGAAATCTTCCTGGCGCTTTTTCTCTGGTTGCTTTGCCATTTTCAGTTCCTACCTTTAAAATTGCAATCCGGCTTCGCGAGCAGCTTGGGCCAGCTCAGCGACGACTCCGTGGAATTTTGATCGGCCTCGATCAAAGACAACTGTTGTAACTTGTTTGGCCTTGGCCATCTCTGCAATTTGCACACCGATTTGACGCGCGGCCTCTTTCGATTTGCGCTGAAAAGAGGTATTTTTGTTCTCTTTAGAGAGAGTACCCGCTCCTGCTAAAGTAATCCCTTTTTCATCATCAATGAGCTGCGCATAGATATGCTGATTGCTCTTAAATACAGAGAGACGAGGTTTATCCGAACTCCCTCTCAGCGTTTTTCGAACACGCATGACACGTGAGGCGCGAGCCTTTTTACGCCTTTTCAGTGAGTTATCCATTGCTGACCTTTTTAATTACGCTTTTCCTTTAGCGGCTTTGCCTTCTTTCTTACGAACGAATTCGTTTTCGTAGCGAATGCCTTTTCCTTTATAAGGTTCTGGCGGTTTCATCGCACGTACAGAAGCTGCAAATTGCCCTACTTCTCTTTTGTCCGCGCCCTTAATCGAGATAGACGTTCCCTTTTCGATCGTTATTTGGATCGATTTAGGAATCTCTAAGCTCGTAGGATGCGAGTAACCTAAAGAGAGATCTAATTTGTTACCTTGAACAGCCGCTCTGTAGCCAACGCCGATCAAAGTGAGTTTTACCTCGAACCCTTCCGCTACCCCTATGATATGGTTTTTCACTAAGGAACGGAATAATCCATGCTTCGCTTTTTCAGTCAAAAGAGCCTCGTCTCTTTCTAAAAGAGCCTCTGCGTCTGAAATTTTAAGACTTAATCCTGCAGGCAATTTCAGCTCTAAAGTTCCTTTGGGGCCCTTGAAATGAAGATGACCATCTGGACTTGACTTCAACTCAACTCCCTTCGGGATCGCGATGGGTGCTTTTCCTAGTCTTGACATTGTCTTTACCTTTATCCTTACCAAATCGTGCAGATGAGCTCGCCGCCAACTTTCAAGTTGCGGGCTGTTTCGCCGTCGACTACCCCTTTAGAGGTCGATAAAATCGCAAGTCCCATGCCGTTAAATACACGGGGGATCTCTTGATAGCCAATGTATCTTCTCAGACCGCAGGTCGATTCGCGCTGCAAGCCTTTGAGCACAGATTCACGTTGGCGATTATAGCGCAAGAAAACTCTTACTTTACGCAATTCTTCATTCACCAAGAAATTTTCAATGAAACCGTGATTTTTCATGATCTCAAGCAATTTAATCTTCATCTTGCTAAAACCTAGATCGACAAATCGATGCTGAGCGCCTTTAGCGTTGCGGATTTTTGTTAGCAGCTCTGCAATAGGATCGTTAAATGCCATATTTTTTCTCCGTATTACTTAAAGGGGAAGCCAAGCAAAGTCAGAAGCTCGATACAATCTTCATCAGTCTTAGCTGATGTAACGATCGTGATGTTCATCCCTTGCGTTCTCTTCACTTTGTCTAGGTTTACTTCTGGGAAGATCTGCTGGTCAGTAATCCCAAAATTATAATTTCCGCGTCCATCGCCTTTTTTATTGAACCCGCGAAAGTCGCGAATTCGTGGGGAGGAGATATGAATGAAACGATCTAAGAAATCGTACATTCTTTTGCCGCGCAGCGTGACCATCAGTCCAATCGGCTGATTTTCGCGGAGCTTAAAATTAGAAATCGCTTTCTTCGAACGAGTGACAATGGGTTTTTGGCCGCTGATCAGCCCTAACTCATCGCTATGTTCTTGAAGAGCGTTTTTATCTTTTAAAGCATCGGCTAAACCCATGCTGATCACAATCTTTTTTAAAGACGGCGTCTCCATCGCATTTCTGTCAGGATGCTGGTCTAGCATTGTAGGGACGATGACTTCTTTAAGTTTTTGTTTTAATTTCGACATGTTCTCCTCAATTCTATGCCGGCTTTTTGACCGAACGATAGACAACCTCTTTACCCGCCTCATGATACACTAAATCTCTAGAGCCATCGGGTTGAACTTTTACTTTTGCACGGAAAGGCGTTCCCGCTTTTGTGCAAAGGCTCACATTAGAAATGTGGATGGGTACTTCCATCTCAATAATTCGTCCACCTTGCGTTTGCTGCGTTGGTCGCAAATGCTTTTTTCTCACATTCACTCCTTGAACTAACACACGCTCTGCGGTCCGGCCTAACACTTCTCCGGTTTTGCCTTTATCGTTGCCTGCAATCACTACTACTTGATCGCCTCTACGAATCCATTTGCTCATTGTTCCCCTCTTCTTATATTACTTCAGGTGCGAGAGAACTGATTTTAACGAAGCCGCCATCGCGCACTTCACGTGCAATAGGGCCGAAAATACGAGTTCCTTTAGGGTTATTTTTATCATCAATAATCACGCAGCTATTATCATAGAAGCGGAGCATCGATCCATCTGGACGTCGGATATAGCTTTTTGTCCTTACAACTACAGCCTTTACAACGTCCCCTTTCTTAACAGCGCCTTTTGGATCTGCCTCTTTAATCGAACAGACAATAATGTCTCCGACCCGGGCATATCTTTTACGCGTACCGCCAAGAACTTTGAAGCAGCGCACTCGCTTGGCGCCAGTATTGTCGGCTACTTCTAAATCAGTTTCTTGTTGAATCATATTAAAGTACCTCGACTACACGCCATCTTTTCAACTTAGAAATCGGTCTTGTTTCCACGATGCGAACTTTCTGGCCGATTTGGGCAGCGTTCTGATCATCATGGGCGTAAAATTTTTGTGCACGTTCAATGATCTTTCCGTATTTCGGATGCTTCATTTTACGTGTTACGCGTACAGTGACCGTCTTATCCATTTTGTTGGAGATGACTACACCAATGTTTTCTTTACGCTTTCCTCTTGTCATATTGCTCATGCGACCACCGCTTGTTTTTGGGTCAAAATCGTTAAAATGCGAGCTTTTTCTCTTTTTTTTGCTTTGATCAAATGAGGCTTTTCAAGCTTTCGATTGAAGGCTAACTCATTGCGCAACTCAAAAACTTCCCGATCAAGTTCGCTCGCTTTCGCTTTTAACTCATCGATGGATAGATCTTTCATCTCTTTTTGTTTTGCCATATTATACTCTCTCCACTCGATCAACAAACTTTGTTTTAATCGGCAATTTTGCAGCGGCAAGGCGCAAAGCTTGCTGAGCTTCTTCGCGCGTTACTCCGCCTACTTCAAACAAAACACGTCCAGGTCGGATAACAGCCACATAATGATCTGGAGCTCCTTTACCTTTACCCATACGAGTTTCTGCAGGTTTTTTCGATACAGGCTTGTCAGGGAAAATACGGATCCAAACCTGCCCTTTTCGGCTAAAGTGGCGGCTAATCGTTACCCGGCAGGCTTCGATCTGCTGCGCTGTGATCCAGCCGCGATCTAACGTCTGCATTCCATATTCACCGAACTCGATAAAATTTCCCGCCTTTGAAAGACCGGTCATTTTACCTTTTTGCTGTTTTCTAAACTTTGTTCGCTTTGGACTTAATGCCATAATGATTAACCTCCAGCCGATGCAGCTTTAGGAGCGACGATGATGTCCTCTCCGCGATTAATCCATACTTTTACACCAATCGAACCATAAGTCGTTTCTGCTCGTCCATAAGCCCAATCAATATCAGCGCGCAAGGTGTGGAGCGGGATACGCCCTTCCTTGTACCACTCGACCCGTGCGATTTCCGCTCCGCCAATACGGCCAGAGACTTGAACTTTAATTCCAGCTGCACCTGCATCCATTGATGTCTGCATCGCTTTTTTCAAAATTCTACGGAAAGGAACTCGGCGCTCGAGTTGTTTTGCTATTCCATCAGCAACCAATTTTGCATCGAGGTCAGGACGCTTGATCTCTTCAACTTCAATCCAAACTTCTTTGCCAGTCAAATGGCGGAGTTCGTTTTTCAAAACATCTATCTCAGCGCCTTTTTTACCGATCACAAGACCTGGTCTTGCCGTCTGAATGGTTACTTCGATCTTTCCACTCATCCTCTTAATCTGGAAGCGGGAAGCTCCCTGGCAAGCTGGCTTTGTCGCTAAATAATCTCGAATTTTTTTGTCTTCGCCTATTACCGTTCCAAACTCTTGTTTGTTGGCAAACCAAGTGGAAAGCCATTTTTTACGGCGTACTAAACGAAATCCAATCGGTGAAACTTTCTGTCCCATGCTTAATTATCTCCCGTCGTAAGGATGATCGTAAAGTGGCTTGTTCTTTTATTTACAGGCACTGACGACCCTTTGCTTCTCGGTTTCGCTCTGCGCAAAATCGGACCTGGATCTACGCGCACTTCGTGTATCTTCAATGATTCTCTTCGAGCATTCATTTGCGTTTCTGCGTTAGCAACAGCACTATCCAATGTCTTTTTCAACAATCTTCCGCCGCGGAGAGCAGAATATTGTAATTGAATAACCGCTTTTTCTACGGACAACCCTCTGATCAAGTCCGCTGCATAGCGAGCTTTGCGTGGGGATATTCTCACATATTTTGTGACTGCTTTAGCCATTTCCATTATGATCCTCCAGACGATGCTTGCGAAGAAGTCGACTTCTTAGGATGGCCTTTAAATGTTCTCGTTGGAGAAAACTCCCCCAAACGATGGCCAACCATATTTTCAGAAACGTAAACCGTAATAAATTTTTTTCCGTTATGTACATCAAAGCTGTGTCCGACCATGTCAGGTATGATCATGGAACGTCGAGACCAAGTCTTGATGACTTTTTTTGAACCCTCTTTATTGTGCTTGTCGATTTTTGCCATTAAATGGTGGTCGACAAAAGGGCCTTTCTTTAAAGATCTTCCCATGAAATTACCTTCGTTCCTTTACAACCCATTTTCTCGATTTCTTATTCGAACGCGTACGGTAGCCTTTCGCAAACTGCGCCCAAGGAGACTGAGGAATATTTCCCTTACCTCGTCCTTCGCCGCCGCCCATCGGGTGGTCAACTGGGTTCATCGCGATACCGCGCACCGTAGGACGGATACCCAACCAACGGGAGCGTCCAGCCTTGCCGATCACACGGAGATTATGTTCGGAGTTCGATACCGTGCCAAATGTAGCCCGGCAATTTTCATTGATCATCCGCACTTCACCTGAAGGCATACGGATCGTAGCATAGCCGCTGCTGCGGGCCAACAATTGAGCAAACAAACCTGCTGATCGGACGAGCTGTCCGCCCTTGCCTGGCTTTAACTCAATATTATGGATCACAGAGCCGAGCGGCATAGATTTAAGCCGCATGCAGCATCCCACTTGAAAAGGAGGCTCGTCGCTAGTCGAAACGCTAGCTCCAACCTTTAAACCTTGCGGGGCTAAAATATACCGCTTTTCACCATCGCGATAATTGAGCAATGCAATGTGAGCGGAGCGATTTGGATCATATTCGATCGAAGCGACTTTGGCTGGAATATTTTCTTTATCCCGCTTAAAATCGATCAATCGATACATTTTTTTATGACCTCCGCCTTTGTGGCGGCAGGTAATATGGCCATTATGGTTTCGGCCGCTCTTCTTTGGCTTTGGCTCCATCAATGACTTGGGAGCTGCCTTAGCAGAGGGGGAAAGCTCATGGAAACTTGGCTGAACCAACTTTCTTTGGCCAGGCGTTACAGGTCGAAATGTCTTCGGCATAGCTAATTCCTTACACTTTCTCGTCGATTGCGTCGCCGGGCCGGAAGGTGACGATCGCCTTTTTAAAGGCGGCAGTCATACCTAAACGACCTCTGACTCGACGTTGCTTCGAGCCGATAGTGACGGTGTTCACAGAGACAACTTTAATTTTCTTTTCAGCGTAAATTTGCTCGATAGCCCAAGCAATCTGCGTTTTATTCGCATCAGGATGGACATCAAACACTGCCTTCGGCGATTCGCAACGGCTTACTGATGGGTTGCTCTTTGCGTATTGGAGGTTTTCCATTACGCGAGACTTTTCAGTTACCCGGCGACCTTTTACTATTTCATATGGATTCTTCATGTTTCGCCTAACCTAACATCGACAGAAGTTCATCTAACGCTGAATCGAGAACTACTAATTCTTGACAGCGCACTAATTCATACCCGTTCACTTGAGGAACGACCATGTATTCTTTCTTGGGAATGTTACGCAAACTTTTCACAAGAGACTCGTGAATCATCGCGCTTCCACTCTCGCCAAGAACTAACGTTCTTCGGCTGCCGATTTCCGATTTATCAAAAAAGTTCACCAACATTTTCGTCTTTGGCTCTTTCATTGCTTCATGAGAAAGGACGCGAACTTGGTTTTCTTTAATTTTTTCTGCAATAATAAATCGAATCGCAGCTCTACGTTCTTTTTTGTTAATTCGCACGTGCTGATCAAACTTTGGTCTTGGGCCGAACACGATACCGCCCCCTTTGTATTGGGGAGCAGCTAAACAGCCTTGACGAGAGCGGCCTTGTCCTTTTTGAGGATGAGGCTTTTTCCCTGTTCGATTGATTTCGCTACGACCTTTTGTCGAAGCGGACCATTGCCGATTATTATTGCGGATTGCCACAATATAATCTTTAATCATTTGCGAATGAGCAGATACGTCAAGAAGAGCGTCTTCGATTTGAATCGTTCCAATCTCATTTCCTGACAGGTCAAATTTTTTAAGCGTTGCCACAGTCTACTCCTTTATCCGCGCTTCTTTGCTTGGCTAATGTAAACGATACCGCTGCGCGAACCTGGAACCGCTCCCTCTACAAGAAGAAGATTTCCTTTTACGGCAACGACTCTCAAATTTTGGACCGTTTGGCGATCTCCACCCATACGAGAAGCTCTCTTACCATTCGGGAAGCAGCGACCTGGGGTAGATCTCATACCAGTAGATCCTGCATGGCGATGGAATCCGGAACCGTGGGCTGCTGGACCGCCGGCAAAACCGTGCAGCTTCATCACTCCCTGAAATCCTTTCCCCTTCGACACACCTTCTACATCAACAAATTTTACATTTGCAAATAGCCCCGCATCAATCTGCTGGCCTACTTGATATTGTTCAACATCTTCCGTTCGCGATTCTCGAAGAACGCGGCAAGGTTCAATTTGCGCTTTGGCAAACTGACCTAAGTGAGGCTTTTTTGCTCGATCTGCTTGAGGCTTCGTCATACGCAGACCGCCCAATTTGATCGCATTGTATCCATCAGACTCTTTACGCTTAATCTGCACAACAGTATTCGGCTCTGCCAAAATCACTGTGCACACGACAAGCTTTCCATCTTGATCGAAGACTTGAGCCATTCCTTTTTTCTGGCCAATGAATGTCAGCGACATAGGTTTTCCTTTTTCATCTCAGTAGTTCATTCGGATACGCAGTCCATTCGTCACGCACCGAAAAGGTTAAACGCACGACCAACATTACTGCCGATCGAAAATGATAAAGGTGAAAGAATATCCATTTTAAGCTTTTCGCTCAAGAATTTTCTCTCTTCATCGCGCTTAACCCGCCAAGCTTTTTCATTGGCTTGAAGGGTGGCATGCGTATACCTGAACATCAGGCTAAACATTTTTTAGCCGAGAGGGGGTATAATCGGGGTCGTTCTCAAGGAGTTACCCTTTTCCGAACGAGGACAATCGTATATCCGAGAGGATCATAAGATAATACGCACTTAAGTGCAATCTATTTTCTTTTTTCGACAAAAATCACCTCTTTATCAGAGAGCATTTTCCGACTACGGAAGACCGAAGGGTCCCCATTTTCCCGCAGTAAAATTTTTGATTTCAGATCGCAGTAACGAAAACCTACAGGAACTGATAGCTCGCAAGGTTCTACGCCCTCACCTTCCAATAATACCCTTAGATTCTCGAGCCGCGGAACCATAAGATAAGCAGGGGCCAAGGCTGTCAAATCGATATGAGACAGATCCGCAAAGCGTTTAGGGTGCGCTCTTTCAAGAGCTTCTTTGCACGTTGACCTCGATCGCAGCTCATAAACGCCTGGACGCAGAACTTCTCCAGAAATTTCTATTTTCCTTGTTTCGAGCGGAGCCATTTCAGATAAAAGATTTTTTGCTTTCCAACTTGAAACTTTACTAATGACGACAAGAGATGCAAGGAGCATAAGAAAAAAACTAACGACAAACCATTCAGAAAAATTAAGTGAACGGTGGGACATGATTTTTCAGAAATCTGCCTGCAAACCAAAAATAGAATTTTTCGACTCGCAGACAGTTTTTTTGCTAAATAAAATTATACCATTTGAGGTGCGTCAAAGAGGTCTTCTTCACGAGTTTTCTCATAGAAGGTCGCCCCCACTTTAATCGCAGTTCCTGCTACTGCAATCGTAAGCAAGACTATAGCTGGGACAGGAGAAATGCCAAGAGTAAAAGCCAAAATAGCAAACACTCCACCAGCGATGGAAGCGACAACCGCTGCAATTTTAGCCCACTGGATACCTCTTTCTTCTTTAAGACGGACTAGCACGTCTTCGTCAGACTGGACGTTTGCGGTAATATTTTTACTTGTCTCGTGAACATCAACACCCAAATTGACCAATGAAATCACATCGCTGCCAAGACCAGCAAAGGTCCCGATTTGGCCTACGATTTTATCAGATCTCTCTAAAAGCATGGACGACCAGATATTCCAGTTGATCGTAGCGGCCTCGATCATATCGAGCCAAGCCTGCGCTAACTTGCTATTTACAGACTTATAATCTGCATGGACTACATCCGTTACCGTCTTTAATAAATAGAAAGGAGCTGAAGCCGCTCGAGCTTTTCCAAATAAACTGCCCACTTTTTCCAAGGCAGCGGAAGGCTGTATTTCTTGGACCAGGTCGGAAAACTGTTTTATCAATTTAAAAATTGAATCAGCTGCAGCGGGATCTTTAACAACGACCCCTATTTTTTCAATCAAAGACTTTGGCCGTTTGATGAGATCTTGCCGAACTAAACTAACGCCACCCTCTACATCTCTCGTGTCTGCATATAGAGGTTTTAAGCTCAAAAGATTTGGATTCGGTCCTGTTACCTTTGCTGTCATTTCATCACCTTATTCATGTTAAGTTTACATCAACTGCTTGTTTAAGAACGGTAAGCACGATAGCACAAGGCCCGATTTACAGAAAACAAAAACCTTAAAAAAAGTTGTGCAATAAAGAATGCAGCGATGCTGGATGGGCGATTGCAAATGGCTGATCAAAAAAATTCAATAAAGAAACTGAGGAGTTGTTTTAAGACCGCGAAGCCAATCAGAGGCCTTCATCGCTTTCTTTCCATCCGGCTGCACTTCCAATAGCTGAAGAGCTCCCTCTTTGCAATAGATCAAAGCTTGGGGCAAAACCAACTGACCGAGAGGACCTTGGTCTTGAAGAGGGCGGGAGCGTAAAATTTTTAATCGCTTTGTTTCGCCGTCAATCTGCACTCGGCACCAAGCTCCAGGGCGGGGGGAAAGAGCCCGGATCCGATGATGGAGCGTCAAAGCAGGCAAAGACCAATCAATCTCACACTCTTCCGTGGTGATTTTGGGAGCATAACTGATGCGGCCCGGGTCTTGCGGAGAGGCAGGAGGAACCCCCTTAGCATATTGGTGGATGACAGAAAGAAGCAGCTCTTTTGAACGGCCGCAAAGAACCTCTTGCAATTCGCCAAAAGTCATTTCAAGAGGGACCGTTATTTTCTTTTCAGCAATCACATCTCCAGCATCGAGCTGCTTGACCATTTTCTGTACGCATACGCCTGTCTCTTCCACTCCATCCATGAGCGAACGCTGCATCGGGGCAGCTCCTCGATAAGCAGGCAAAAGGCTTGCGTGGACGTTGATGCACCCAAGAGGCGGGATGTCTAATAATTTTTGAGGAAGAATTTGACCAAAGGCTACAACAACGTACAAATCTGCTTGATAAGACCCGAGAGAAGCTAAAAAATCTACTTGAGAGGCCTTTTCAGGCTGCAGAACATCTAAGCCCGCTTCGAGAGCTATCTGTTTAACGGGAGAAGGAAGAGGCGCTCCAGACCTTCCTTTAGGCCGATCAGGCTGAGTGACGACAGCAGCGATCGAAACACCGCTGTCCAATAAATAGCGAAGAGACTGCGCCGCAAAATGAGGAGTGCCAAAAAAAATAATCTTCATTCGTTATCGAAATCTTCTTCGCCCTCTTCGCCATCTTCCGATGAGCGTTTTGTCACGCCCTGAAGACCAACCAGCCCCCTTTTGGATGTGCGGCAAAAATCGATCCAATGCTGAACTTCCTTATGAGGCTCGACTTCCTGCTCAATTACTCGGATCGCATCTTCTAGACGAAGCCCCAATCGATAGGTAATTTTAAAGGCTTTGCTGAGCGACGCTCTGACTTCAAGAGGGAAGCGATGCCTTTTTAATCCGACGATGTTGACGCCTCCGAACTTATAAGGGAACCCTCCACCTACAGTATAAGGAGGGATGTCTCGAGGCACTCGAGAAAAACCGCCGACCATGGCGTAGCTGCCAATGCGGGAAAATTGATGGATCGGGGTCATCCCGCCAATGATCGCATAATCTTCAACAGTCACATGACCTGCCAGCATCGCGCTATTCGACATGATCACACGGTTGCCGATTTCGCAATTGTGGGCGACATGGCAATAAGCCATGATCAAACAATCGTCGCCAATAGAGACAGTCGAATTTTCCTGGCAAGAAGAATTGATCGTCACAAATTCCCGAATTTCACACCGTTTACCAATTTTGACAAATGTTTTTTCTCCGCGGAATTTTAAATCTTGCGTTTTTGTTCCGATGCTAGCGCTCGGATAGATGACCGTCCCTTCGCCAATCGTCGTATACCCATCAATGTAGGCGTGGGATTTAATGACCACATGATCGGCTAAAGTCACAGTGCTTTTTACAACAGCAAACGGCTCCACGGTGACATTCTCACCAATAATGGCTCCGGGCTCTACGAAGGCAAGGGGATGGATATTCGAGGATTTACTTTTAGACATGCGATTCCATTCAAAGTTGTTCTTTATTCACTAATGCGAAGCTCAGCTCAGCCTCTACTGCTATTTGTTCGCCAACCGTGGCCTTTGCACGCACCTTGCCTCCGTTGCCGCTGATGTGCAGTCCTTTAGCATGCAGATGCAACACATCTCCAGGAACGACAGGCTTGCGGAATTTAGCAGATGCCACATTAAGCAGCACAGCGATTTTCTTATCATAACCTTTTTGATGAACGAGCACTCCGCCAGCTTGAGCCAAAGCTTCTAAAAGCAAGACGCCGGGCATAATCGGAGCTCCAGGAAAATGTCCTTGGAAAAAAGGCTCATTGACCGTCACATTTTTCAGTCCAATGATTTCATTGTCTTCCAAATTCATATAAATAATTCGATCGACAAGTAAAAACGGATAACGATGAGGCAAAATATTTTGAATTTCTTTTGCGCTCAACACAACTGGCCTACCAGATAATTCTGCCATTAACAATTCTCCAAAACATAGGAATTAGAAAAAACTTCAAGGCTCTCTTCTCGCGCAGAGCAAGCTAAAACGAGCTGCTTGGCAAAAGCCACATGGCTTGCATGTCCAGAGCGAAGTGCGATGATATGCCCCACGATCCGAGAGCCAATTAGAGCTAAATCGCCGATAAGATCGAGAACTTTGTGCCTCACCATTTCGTCAGAAAATCGAGCACCTTCAGGATTCATCACCCGATCTTCCTTGATCACAAGAGCGTTGTCGAGCCCGCCTCCTTTCAGCAGACCTTTCGCGATAAAAGGAGCAATCTCCTCATAAAGAGAAAACGTACGGCAGGGAGCAATCTCTTGTTTATACTGCGCTTCATTCACGACAAACGAATAAAATTGAGAGCCAATCAACTTCGATTGAGGATAGTGGAGCGTAAAGCTGATGCGGAATTCGTCCGACGGCAAGGCTACTAAATGGACATCTCCGTCAGACCAATACACTGGCGTTTGAACTTTCAAAACCTTCTTCCGGGATGACTGCAAAGCGATCCCTGCTTGTTCCAAAGCCCGAACAAAAAGTAAAGAACTGCCGTCGCCAGAAGGGATCTCGGGCCCCGCAACCTCGATCAGAACGTTATCAATTCCTAGAGCAAAAACAGCGGAAAGCACATGCTCGACCATCTGCACGCTCGCATGCTCTGTTGTTAATTTCGTGCATCGAGGAGAAGGAGTTACGGCTTGCAACGCAGCAGGAATGTCCAGAGAGAGAGGCAGATCGATTCTTCGAAATACGATCCCCGTTCCCGGAGGTGCTGGACAAAAGGTCAAATCAACGTCCTGTCCTGTAAAAAGGCCTATCCCTGAGATGGAAATTCTGCGCTGGACCGTTCTTTCATAAAGTTCAGATTCAAGCAATATGCACCTCTAAAATAGAGCCAATTGCAAACTTGGGAAAATTTTTACGCTGCCCACATATCCCGTTTTTGACAGATTGAGACATAAGAAACAAGCAATTCATTGATCCGAGACTCAAGAGCAAATCCTTTTACACTGAAGTGAACTAACAAAAAAAGGTAGCCGAGCAGACAAATTTAGAGCAACTCTTAATTCAAGGGTAGGTTCTTAAAATAACGGTGACCAAGCCCCAAAAGAAAACTCAACAAAACAAAAAAGACGCTCGCCCACAAAATAGCTGCATCACCCCACAAAGTATACAAAGTGGGATGGGAGTTCATTGGAACGTCCAAGATGAGAGAACTGGCTTCCTGTTCGCTGCAAGGTAAAAGCTTAAGAGTTCTTCCAAAACGATCAACTCCCCCGGTAACCCCTGTGTTGCAAGCCCGAAGGACCGGCACGCCATTTTCTACTGATCGGATCATCCCGTGGTCAAAATGCTGCTGGGCGAGGGAGGAAGAGGGAAACCAGGCATCGTTAGTAATATTAACCAAAAGCTCAGCCCCCTCAATCCTTCCCTCTCGAGAAAATTGACCGTATGTCTCTTCATAACAAATCGAAACGGCAAGAGGAATTTTCGATTGGAAGAGCTTGGCCTTTGTTCCAGCGGAAAAGGACTGTCTGATATCAAATTGGTCTGCAATAAAATCAGACACAAAGCGCGAGCCGCCGAAAGGAATATATTCAGAAACCGGCACCAAAATTCTTTTCTCATAACGCTGCGCTGGGAGCTGCTCTGGATGGAATAAAAAGGCCGCGTTATATTGCTCGTCGTCTAATCCAATGACAAGGTCCGCCTTGTAATGAGAAGCGATGGCCTGGGCCCAATACGCATTGGTCACTTTCCATCGCCCCCTTTCTAGTCGGGCCTGAGGCGCCTCTAAAGCTGGTAGATCAGCGACAGCTTCCAAGCCAAAATATTTTTCCCAGATTTTTTCAATCACCCTCATATCATACTGATAGCGATAAGCCCCGTAAGACAAAGCGCCTTCCGGCAGCACGATCAGATCCATTTGTCCAGGCTGAGATTGCAAAGCCTTTTCAATGCTGCCTAAAATCGTCTCCCACTGGACCGCAAGAGGAATAAAGGAATCAGGCTGATTCGCGTCGTAGTCTTTTTGTTCAGGCAGCAAAGCTGTCTGCACGAGAAGAGCGCGTAAAAAAGAGGACGGCTGCACGTCCAAGCGATGCAAATAAGCCGCTCCGACAAGAAATGGCAGACAAGCTGAAAAGATAAACACCCCTGGAGTCAAATACGATCGAGGGGCAAATAAGGCCCTTAAAGCAGTTAAATTCACCCACATCACCCAAAATGAGAGGCCATATACTCCAAAAAGAGAAGCCATTTGGAGAGAATAGGTAGAACAAGCTAAAGAAAGTCCTGCAGGATTCCAAGTAAATCCGGAGCAAATGTATAAACGGCTCCATTCTAAAAGGGTCCACAAACCAGCTATTGCAAGTTTTCGATGCCAAGCAAGAAAAGGCCTGATCAACAAAGAGAGCAAACCAAACTGCAGGCCAAGCGCTAAACAAAGGGTTAAATACACAACGAGAATCAAAGGTCCCATGTATTGCGTTGTGGCCATCCAAGAAAGCTGGACGGCCTGCACCCCAAAAAACCATGCAAAAGCTAAAAAAAACCGAGAAGAGCGCTTATCTAGACAAAGCATCGAGCGCCAAAAAAAAGCGAACCCGGCCATGGCCGCCACGAGCCCTAAAACGGGGACCCGGGCGGGCTGGCCGCAAGCTACAATAAAAAAACTAGAGACAAGATACAACCAAAACATGATTTACATGAATGAAGAGTGGCTATGCTCGTCTTTAGGGCTCGCTTGGGCTCCATGAAGCATCAACATGATCAATCCTCCCATGATTGCTAAATTTTTTAGGAACATAATCGTTTGCAGCTCTCTAGCGCCCCCCTCAATAAACCAAAATTGATGAAATAAAAAAGTAGACGAATGTAAAATCACAAGAAGCAACCCGGGGAGCGGCTACGGGAGAGTGCGCTAGGG
>DAINNB010000007.1:0-24808 GCA_036736085.1 Chlamydiales bacterium | reverse complement strand
TTTGAGGTAAAGCCGACGCGGTCAAAAACCGATTCTTCAAGTTGTTTCGGTATAGCGCTGTTTGGAGCGATTTGCTGTCTAAGAGGGTGTCTACAAAGCCGGACTTCGTCGATTAATCGTGCTCCTCATCACTTTTATGGTAGGAAGCTTGAGGGGGTTTCATTTGAATATTCGTTTGCCCTCTTCTTGTGTAATAATGGTAAGAAGTTCCTGCTAAAAGGCCCATTACCCCAAAAAGAGCGAATGGGATAAAGATAGCAATCACGATTTTTACAGCGCCGAGAATGAGCTGGGTTGACTTTTCTTGTTTAAATGTAAAGTCATAGAGTTGTTTTAGCCCTTTATCTACAGGGGTTGGGAAAAAAATGCCTAAAACAGCGCCTAATGTGACAAAGAGGATTGTCCAGGTAGGGCCGGTAAAGAAGTTGAAAATACTGGAAACAGAAGCAATAATTAACGCAACAACGGTAAAAACTTCCGTAGAGTATTTACGGGCAAAGTCTTCCAGCTCTTGGACCGACACCCCTTCTTTGAGTTTTTCGCTCAATTTGTTCTTGCTCATAAAAATAAACTCCTGTTCGCCCTGGCTGTCTTTTTTTTACGGAAATGACAGAGGGTTGATAATGTGTTTCATTATTCTACTTTTAAACTTTATTTCATTTATTTGCAAATTGAAGATGTTTGAACCTATAAAAAGGTTCTGTCGATTTTGTGGTTCATTTCAAGACTTCAACGGCATAGCACTTTGATTTTTTATCCAAATCACGTAAACTCGTCGGTTTCATAAGACAATAGTTTTGAGCATGCTGGCTGAGAAATTTTTCACTTATCATCCGCAAAGAATTCTTTGGTGTGGGTTTGCCTTGCTGAGCGTGATGATGTGCTCTTTTTCTGCTTTAATCACATTATCTCAATCAGATGAAACATTTCGATGGCAGGAGATGAAGCGGGGAAAAGAGGCCTTAAAAGAAGATCTTTTTTTGGATATGGCTTTGTCTAGATTGGAGGAAAAAGTTTGGTCTTGCCCAATTCCTGATCTTCGGAGCGATGTTGTCTTTTCTCTAGATCCTTCTCGCCCTGATGAATCGAATCAATCGATGCAAGTGGCTTTAAGGTTAAAAGGGCAAACAGTTCCCAAAAGATTTGATGTTCCTTGCCGAGTTGATTTGGCTTTTGTTGACGGGGTATTATCATTTAGATCTCACCCTTCGTCCTTTTATTTGGAACTCTTTTGGGAACAAGATATTTTGTTGGGAAGAGTTTTTGTCGATGGCCGGGGAGGAGACCCTTTTCAAGTGCTTTCTGAGGAAAGCCCTATTCAGACGGCCCAAGAATTTTCTCAAGGGTCTCCTTTTCATCAATTAGCGTCTGGACGCTGGTGGGGAGCGGACTTGTTTTACCGGGCCTACGTAGAGGAGACTTCGAGGGATCGTTTGGATTTGGGGTCTCCGATGGAAGCTCAGCTTTTAGATGTTAAAGAGGGGCAGTGGCTCGCTTTTCTTGAAGGGCGCTGGCAAGAAATCGCTTATCTTGATGAGGCGAAAAAAGGTTGCATTGCAAAGGTTGTCTCATCAAGTCCGTCAGGACTTTTCTTAGAAGGGTGGGAGGGCAATCGTCATGTCCGCCTTTGTTTGCCCTTGGCTTCTCCGGCAGATTCTAAGATGAAGGCTGATGAGCTATTTGGATTAATTCGGGTGCGTTCCGATAAACAAATTAGCTGCCTTCTCGATAAGCAGTGCCTTATTTTAAAGGTGAATGATTGGGTCTTAAAAACGGAAGATCGTTGGAAAATTTTGCGGAAAGCCGAAGAAAAAGAAGCTTTCCTTAAAGGAAGATTAGTGGGAGAATTATTTGTGCTGGATCAAATTTCCAATAAGCAAGGGCAAAAATCTATTTCAGGACATATGTATAGTTTAGCGCGAACTCAAATGACAGCTTTCGACCTTCCCGTACTGGGGCGCAAACCCGTTTCATCTCGCGTTCAAAACCCATCGGAGCTGAAAGGGAAGATTCGATGAAGTATTTGGCCGCTTTTATTTTTGTCTGCTCGTTTTTTTTCGTTTTTAGCTCTCCTGGTTTTCAGGCAGACCTTGAGGGAGCTACCCTATTTAATTCCCATTTAGGCCAGCTAAAGACACAGCTGCGCGAAACTTTTGAAAAGGCCCGGCTCCTTTCCGAGACGGAAGTCAATGATACAGAATACCGATCCCTTTTAGTCGAGGCGAAAGCGATCAAAGATGAAATTCGAGCTCTTGAAGAAAAGTGGCGCAAAGCTTCCGTAGAAGAATCTTCAGGGCTTGACGATGCTTACGCTCTTTGGGATGTGGGGGAGACAACATTGGCCCAGCTGATCATGGAATACGGCGCCAGCGATTATTTGTACATTATCCCTCAAGAGCTAAGCGCGATGAAGCTCAGCCTATTTTCCAGCATCCCTTTGCCTAGAGAGTCTTGGAATGAAATGATCGAGATGATCTTATCGCAAAATGGGGTGGGAGTTAAAAAGCTGAACACCTTTGTAAAGCAGCTTTACATTTTAAAATTGGATCCTTCGGCTATCGAAGGGATTGTAAGCCATGTAGATGAGCTTCACCTTTTTTCTAACCACGCCAGAATTTTTTATGTTTTTTCCCCTCCTCCGGAACAAATTAAGTCGGTCCAGGGTTTTTTTGAAAGATTTTCAGATCCCAAACAAACCACCATTCAAGCTGTGGGATCGAGAGTAGTTTTGGTCTCGACCAAAGAGACAATTGAAAAGCTTTTGGGGCTCTACTCAGCCGTTTGGGAAAAGAAGCAAGGAAAGATTGTCCGCCTCATTCCCTTATCGAAGATCGATGCCCAAGAGGCCGAGAAAGTACTAAAGGCAGTTTTTGTCGACACTGCTAATAAAGCGCGCCCTAATTTTTATGCCTCAAGTTGGGAAGAGCTTGTAACGTTGACGCTGCCTCAGGGCTTGGTCTTGGTCGGCGAATCCGATGCGGTGGACCGAGGGCAGCGAATATTAAGCGATTTAGAAGCGCAGCTTGAAGATCCTGCTGAAAAAGTGATCTATTGGTATACCTGCAAACATTCCGATCCTGAAGATGTAGCAGGCGTGCTGGAAAAGGTTTATGATTCTTTGATTGGCGTAAGTTTAGAGAAAAAATCAGAACCTCCAGCTCCAACGGTCATCCCTCCCCCTCCTGTCGCTTCCCCGGAACCTAGCATTGGACAGGTGTTCCCTGATAAAACTACGGCATTTAATCCGGTGTTGCCCGTAAATCCTCCTTTTGTTCAGCCGGGGATCATCGAAAAGAAACCTAAATCGAACTTTGGAAATTTTGTCGTCGATGCGAAGACGACCTCCATTTTAATGGTGGTTCGAAGAGAAGAGCTATCTAAGATTAAAAGTTTGCTCAAAAAACTCGATGTCCCGAAAAAAATGGTGCAAATCGACGTCATGCTTGTCGAAAAAAAGCTGCAGGATCGACGTCAAGTGGGGTTCAATTTACTTCAGATTGGAGCGAATGCTAGCGGAAAAAATCAAAATGCAGTGAATTTTAATGGCGAGTCAGCGGTCAATATTCCGATAGGGAGGCCCGGGCTTGATGGGAAAGAGGGCCCCGGATTATTGAGCAACCGAGGGGTGTTGAGCTATCTTTTCAGCCGGGAAAGCAGTGGAGCTTTTCCTGCAGTTGATTTGATGTTCAACTTTCTTTTGGCCCAAGATGACATCCGTATCAATGCCAACCCTTCCGTGTTGGCGATCAACCAAACTGAAGCCACGATCTCTATTTTGGAAGAGATTTCGATCAATAACGGAGCTATCCAATTAAATACGACAGGCGGCGTCACAATAGAGCAAGCGTATACTCGGGCGCAATACGGAACGACTATTACTTTAACCCCGACTATTCAAGCTTCAGATCAGGAAGAAAGGGAAGATCATGATTGCCTTGGCTTTGTTTCTTTGAAATCGAACATCACTTTTGATACTACCCTTATGACAGCCAATGATCGCCCTCCCGTAACGCGCAGGCACATAGAAAATGAAGTCAGGATTGCTGATGGGGAAACGGTTATTTTAGGGGGGCTTAGAAGAAAAACAGAAGAGGATATTCGGGAAAAAATTCCTTTTTTGGGAGATTAGCCAGGCATTGGTAAGTTGTTTGGCTCGACTAAGCAAAACGAAATTAATACGGAAATGTTTATCTTCCTCACTCCCCACATTATACAAGACCCAGTAGAGGATTTGAGAAGGCTGCGCCAATCCGAATATATGAAACGGGCTGGGGACATTCCTGAATTTTTAACAAGACTCGATGAGGCTAAAGCTAAGGAAAGAAAGAAATTGTTCAGCAATAGTTTAAAAACCCTTTTCGATATGTACTAATCATGTCCAAAGAAAGAGAGCAGGCTGAGAGATTTGGATTGCTTATTCAAGAGGATATTGGGAATTTCTCCTTTGTCCGCGATCAAAAATCTTTAATCCCTTATCTTTTTGCCAAACAAAAAAAGATGCTTCCCTTAGAAGAGTCTTCAACCAGCGTAACGGTAGCAATTTCTGATCCGTTGGATTTGGAGTCTTTAGACGAGCTGAGACTCTTTCTTAAAAAAAATATCAATCCCATCTATTGCCCTCAGTCAGCTTTAGAAGCTGCGATTGAACGGTGCTATCACCAAAAAGAAGAAGAGACCCGTCAATTATTTAGCGATTTAGAAAAGGGGGGAAGCGAGACTGGTTCTAAAAAAGAAGATGCCCTTGAAGGGTATGATCTACTCGAACAGTCGGGACATAATCCTGTCATTCGGATGGTGAATGCCATTATTTTGGAAGCGATCCAGCAGGGCGCCTCTGATATCCATTTCGAGCCTACGGAAGAAGGGGTGTCCGTTCGCTATCGAATAGACGGCGTTTTACAAAAAAGGCATACGCCGCCGCGCGAGTATCAAAACCAGGTCCTCACTAGAATTAAAGTGATGTCGAAAATGGACATTGCGGAACACAGGCTTCCTCAAGACGGACGGATTAAGCTGCGCCACGGAGGCAGGGAAATTGATTTTCGGGTTAGTACTTTGCCGATCATACATGGCGAAAGGATTGTTCTTCGGATTTTAGATAAGGGCAATGTTCTTCTTGGTCTTGATCGGATCGGAATTGATGAGAAGCTATTAAAAAAATTACGCAAATTAGTTCATCTGCCTGAGGGAATTATTTTGGTCACAGGTCCCACTGGGAGCGGGAAAACGACAACGCTCTATAGCGCGCTTTCTGAGATCAATGCTTCCGACATGAACATCATGACGATCGAAGATCCAGTTGAATATAAACTGCCGGGCATTTCCCAAATGAACGTCAATGGGCGTATCGAACTGGATTTTGCTAAGGGGCTTAGACATATTTTGCGCCAAGATCCTGACGTCATTATGATTGGAGAAATACGAGATAAAGAAACCGCTGAGATTGCGATCCAGTCTTCCTTGACGGGACATCTTGTGTTGAGTACCCTTCATACAAATGACGCTCCTTCTGCTTTGACCCGTTTAGCGGATATGGGAATTGAATCGTATCTTCTCGCTTCTTCGATCTTAGGCGTGCTCGCTCAGCGGCTTGTGAGGCGCATTTGTCCGGGCTGTAAAACCCCTTACATTCCTTCGAGCGATGAATTAGCGGAACTGGGCCTCAAAAAAGAAGAGCTGATGGGAGGCCGTCTATATAAAGGAGCGGGCTGCGACGTCTGCTTTGGGACCGGGTATAAAGGGCGCCATGGGATTTATGAGTTGATGCCGCTAACCTCGAAAATCAAGTCGCAGGTTCTGAAGAGCCAAGATGCGCAAGAGCTTCGGAATATGGCCGTTAAAGAGGGGATGGTCACCTTATTTCAAAGAGGGGCTGCTCTCGCTGCCTCTGGACTTACGACGAGCGCGGAGGTGCTTAGAGTAACTCGTCTGAATGAGGAAAACAGTTAATATGGGGCTTTTCCGCTACGAGGCTCTGCAGAGTTCAGGTAAAACATTCACGGGGACGATCGATGCGGACCATTTGCAAGACGCGAAGGCCAAGCTGCATCGCCGCGAGATTTTGGTCATTAGCTTAGTTCCTCTTTCGCATCATCAAATTGGATGTTCTCTTTCCAGGCAAGAAGTGATGAATTTAACGAGAGAGATATCCCGTCTTTTGCAGGCAGGCTTGCCTCTATTTGAAGTTTTAACAGCCCTGGAAGAGAAATATAAAGGCCAAAAAGCGCACCAGCTTCTTTTGGACCTTTGCGATCAAGTGCGAAGCGGTATACGTTTTTCAGAGTGTTTGGCTCGCCATACCAAATCATTCGACCTTCTCTACATCTCGATGATTGCCAATGCTGAGAAAACAGGACGACTAATGGAGTCTTTGCAAGAACTGGCCGATTGGATTTCTAAAGAGCTTCAAGTCAAAAAACAACTTGTCTCTGCCCTTTTATATCCGTCCCTTTTAGGAACTTTTTGTCTTTTTGTTTTATCCGCCCTTTTGTTTTTTGTCGTTCCTTCTCTCTCTGATCTCTTTGAAGGGAGGGATCTTCACCCCTTTACTATGATTGTTTTTGCCGCAAGTAGATGGGCGTGCCAGGCAAAATTTTTCCTTCTCGCCCTTTTTTTAAGCTTGATCGGAGCTGTCTGTTTGGCTATCTTTTATCCTCCGTGGCGTGCTAAAATGGGCTCTCTTTTGATCCGCTTGCCGGTCATGAGAAAATTGCTTGCTAAAGTGGCCTTTGTCCGATTTTGCCGATCGTGCGGGACTTTGCTAGAAGGAGGCCTTCCGATTGTTACAGCATTATCCCAGGCTAAAGCTGTTATGCGGCACGCCATTTTGGAAAATGTGGTGGACCAGGCAGAAGAAAATATGAAGCAGGGAGAAAAGCTGTATCTTGCTTTTAAAGATCACGCTTACATACCTCCTTTAGTGCCCAGGATGCTGGCTATTGCGGAAGAAGGGGGAAAACTCCCTTTTATGATGAGGCAAATTGCCGAAATTTACGAAGAGGATTTGGAAAAAACGCTTTCTTACGTATCGACGATCGCTCAGCCTGTTTTGCTCCTCATTTTAGGAGCTATGGTTGGTTTTGTCCTTTTGTCCGTGCTATTGCCGCTGACCGATGTGAGTTCATTTGCTAATTAGGAAAAAAATATGAAAAAAAAGAAAAGACCTTTGACGCTGCTAGAAATTATGATTGTGATCGCGTTAATTACCCTGATCACAGGAGTTATCGGCTACAATATGCGCGACACACTCAATCGAGGCCGGGCCTTCCGCACAGAGCAGGCTAAAGAACAGCTTCGAGATATGCTGCTTCTCTCTCTTTCCGATGGCAAATCTCCCGAGCAGATCATGCACACTCCCGCTGCCTGCATTAAAGAACTTGGGCTCGCAAAAAATGTGGATCAAATTCTCAAAGATGGCTGGAATAAGAAATTTACGATCACTTATCTCCCTGATGAAGGAGATTTTCTGATCGAATCAGAAGCTCATACAAAATATCTTGAGAGCAAGAAAGGGTGAAAAAGCATCCCTTCACTCTTCTAGAACTGATGGTAGCTTTTGCGCTTTTGCTTCTCGCTTCAGGAGCTGTTTCTTGGATTATTTATCAGGCTGTTAAAAAATATCATTTTCGCTCTGATATTTCCCGCCTTCAAAGACAGCTTGCGTCTTGCTATACACTTGCTCTTAATACTGCTTCTGATTGGAAGTTTTCCCTCTCCTATAAACAAAATCGCCTCCGAGCGCAGGCGATTTGTCCTCTCAGGCCAGAAGCCTGCGGCAAGCCTCTTTTCTTCGATTCATTAAAAGTACAGTTCAATGGCGAAGAAATCGAAGAGCTAGCCATCTATTTTTCTCCCACTGGCCGGATCGAGCCGATGGGCCGGCTTGAGTTTCACCGAGCCTCTACATTTCATGAAGAGATCTTTCTCCCTGATCTTTTTCGCATCAAAGAGATCCCGGATAAAGAAGGACCGATGCATCCAAACGACGTCGCTTCCTCATAGATTGGATGTGCTGCTTGTTATACTTTTTACTCCTCTTCCTTTCCTTTTGAATCGATTCCTTGATTCTTTGCGTAAGCTTTTATCTCTTCGATGAATTCCTCAAACTTTTCGATTTCTCGATGCCTTGGATTTTCAAAAAATAGATTGATTGTGTATTGAGCAGGAATTGATTCGGAAGAAGAGGGTGAGGAACTTTCTCCCTGAGTAGTTTTGGGAACCACATTTCTACCATCGATTTGAACGTCATTCAGACGGCCTTGTAAAATAGCCAGAAACAAATGCTGCATTTTACCTTGATCGCAGATCCTTTGACCATATTTATTAATGCACTCATTTAATAATGCAGTTACTAATGAATCAAGAGCTAGTCGTTTTTCCGACTCCGGCAAGGCATTGATAAAAGTCCAGAGCCTTCCGATCACTTCTTGCCCTGACGTAGTCACGCCATGGATGATAATCTTTTTGAAAAAGGGACCATAATCATTAGAATCGCTGGCGCCGTTGAGTACCCATAAAGCTCGGTTGTATCCGCCTTCTTGAAGGTATTGCACGCATGCATTTGCGGCAGAATCGATCTCTTCTTGGGAGAGCTCTTGAGATTCTCTTAATAAGAGCAAAGCTTCTTTAGTAAGCTTATCGCGATTTCCTGCATGAACGTTGATTTCTTTTTGTCCAGCTGCAGCGGCTACTGCCATCGCGTCATCTTGTCTCATCGGTAAAAAAGGTTGATCTAATGGCGTTTCTAATAATTCTCTAAGCCGAATGAAATAACCCTCCTGATCAACAAGCTCTTCTTCATTTATCTAAAAAATGCAAAGGTAGGACATTTCTAAAAAACGCTAACATATAAAAATTTAAAATGTTTATTTGTAGTTTTAATTTATATAAAAAATACTTGAGTTTTCGCTGTGGATAGTCATGTAGCTTTAAATTGAGCGATTTGTATAATTTTTTTTAAAAATGAGGCGGAGAGATGAAAGAAATATTTTGGATGTTAGCTGTATGGCTGCCTATCTGGGCTGAGCTGCAAGACCCGATACATCGGTATTTGGACCTTCGTCAGCAATGTCCTGCAGCCTTCGGAGATGCAGGCGATTGGCAGAAAGGGGAAAGCCAAACGATTTATGATGAAGAGATCATGCGCAGCGTACAGGCCGATCATTTTCAGAGACTTCTTGGCCAAGGTTTTTCCGAGGAGGAGGCGGCTCAAAGAACTCAGTTGGGGGTCGTCTCTGAGGATGGTTATTGGGTTTGGGTGCGCGAAGTGTTGCAGTTTCCTTCGGGCCAGTTGGCTATTTACAACCGATTTATTCATCAATATTCTCTTAAAAAATTTCCTGGCCATCCAGTCGTTTGCGCGGTAGCTTTGGTCTTGCTGCCGGATCAAAAAATTGCTGTGAACCTCATGTTTAGAAACGGAACCCGCTCTTGGGAGATCGAGCTGCCAAGAGGCGCTATTGACCCTGGAGAGAATTCAGAGCAAGCGGCTAGAAGGGAAGTGCAGGAAGAGACGGGCTATAGAGTCGATACTCTTTCTTATTTGGGTTCTACAAGTCTTGATAGCGCAATGATCCCCCATTATTTTCATTATTATTTTGCCAATACTTCAGAGAAGGGAGATACAGATCGCGAAGAAGGAGAGCTTATTGCTTCGGTTATGGCTTTTTCTAAGGACGAGCTGAAAGAGGCTCTTGCGCGAGGGGAAATCGAAGTGGATATCAACGGCCGGAAAGTTGTAGCTTTTTGCCGCGATCAACATATGGCCTATGCGCTTTTACTTGCTGAAGCGAGAGGACTTTTGTGACTTTAAAAAAAATTGATGGATGCGCCTCAAAACTTGTCGAAATGGCCGTTTTAGATTAATCTCTTATTCAGAATATGGACTGAAAGGTATGCCCGTGAAAAAATTTGTTTCCTTACTTGTTGCCAGCTCTCTCCTTGTGTGCGCAGCGCCGATGTGGGTTTATGGAGCTGGTTTGCCAGCTCCTTTGCAAGTGACATTAAAACCAAGACAGCCGAACTGGCGGGTCGAGATTGTAGAATCCTATCCCCAGGGGTCTCCTAAAATGGCGCTCTATTATGAGCCCAGCTTAGAGGGCGAGACGCCAGTCAAGCAGATGTTTTTGTATCCTAATGGGGCTATCCAAGCGGAGATGGACATCATTTTATTGAAAGAAGTAGATCCTGAGACGAAAGAAGAAAAAATGTCCTGCGTTCCTCATGGATTTCGAGTGGATTTGACGGAAAGCGGATCTGTTTTTCAAATTTCTTCCTATGATCGAGGAGTTTTGCAAGGCGAGGTGAGAACCCACTTTCCTAGCGGTAAAGTACAAGGCGTTTTCTTTTTTCAAAAAGGTCTTCTCGACGGTTTAGCCCAGTCGTTTTATGAAAATGGCGAGCTTAGAGAGGAAGCTCATTATGTAAAGGGACTTGCCGAAGGGGAGCTCGTCACTTATTTTGAAAATGGGTCGAGAGCTTCTGTAGTACCATATAAAGAGGGGAAAGTTCATGGCCTCATGACCGAATGGCATGCAAATGGGCACTTGAAGGCGCAAAGACAGTTTGAAAGCGGACAGCCTCATGGGAATGGAAAGACACCCGCTGTGATCATCTATGACGAAGACCTCAATGTTTCTCAAATGATGGATTTTCGAAATGGCCAGCCTTCCGGACTTCATATAGCTTATTATATAAATGGCAAAGAAGCCCACCGTGTTTCTTATCATGAAGGAAAGCGGCATGGCAAAGAGCAGTTTTTTGCTGAAGATGGGACTGCGCTTGGAGAAGGGACTTTTATCCATGGCAAGGCGGTAGGAAAGCATTGGCGCAACCACCCAGAAGGAGGATTGGCTTATTTGGCTGAATTTGATTCCGCCGGGGTTTTGCAAGGTCCTATTGTAGAATATAATGAAGAGGGGCAAAAGATTCGGGAATTTTATGTTGCCGACGACCTATTGCAAGGCTCTGCTCGTGAATGGTATTCAAATGGTGTGATCAAGGCGGAATACCAATATGCCGCGGGTCAATATGAGGGCGAGCAAAAAGAATATTACCCTTCTGGACAAATCAAAACAGTGGCCCAATATAAGGATAAAGAGCGAGATGGGATCCATGAGCAGTGGCACGAAAATGGAGTGCTTGCTTGCAAGGCCTCATTCATGGCAGGCGCAAAAAATGGACGCATTGCAGAGTGGCATCCCGATGGCACGGCCAAAATTGATTCTTATTTTGAGATGGACAAACCTGAGGGGATTCATTCCGAGTGGCATGAGAATGGCGGATTAAAATTCCGCGTGGAATTTGCCGAAGGAGAAAAAGAAGGCTGGCAGAGGGAGTGGAACGAGAAGGGAGATTTGGTCGCTGAGGCATTTTATCAAAAAGGGCAGTTTGAAGGGATTGTTTCAACTTGGTGGAACAAGGACCAGCTAAAAACTCAATTTACTTACAGGGCGGGGAAAAAAGAGGGTAAACACGAGTGGTACACAGAGCAAGGCCGCCTTGCAAGAGTGATGCATTTTGCCGACGACCAATTAGAAGGGGAAACGAAGGCTTGGTATCCCGATGGTTCTTTACAGCTTGTGCAAATGTACAGCAAAGGCAAACCGGTCGGAGAGCACGTCGAATATCATCCCCGCTCAGAGCCTTCTCAAACCGACGCAGCGCGCCTAGGCCGTCTTTTTCATTATGATGAAGAGGGGCAATTGCATGGCGAAGAAAAGAGTTATTATCCTAATGGCCGCCTTCAGTCTATCATTTCTTATCAGCATGGTCAGCTTCATGGACCTAAGCAGTTATGGGATGAAGAGGGCGCTTTAATTGAAGAAGCCTTTTATGCTTCGGGTAAAATGGAAGGTCGCTATTTTCAAAGATTACCTGATTTGCAGGAATTGGTGTTCTTTTATGAAAATAGTTTAAAGCAAGGCTCTCACGAGATGTATTATCCCCCGAATGAAAAAGGGGAGAAAATAAAAGCCTTTCAAGCTTATTTCGAAAAAGACAAAATTCATGGCACCGCCACTGAATACAATCAACAAGGGGTTAAATTAGCCGAAACTCCTTACATTGCAGGCATTAAAGAGGGAACTGCAAGACTTTATGCAGCCAATGGAAAACTGTCTGCTACCGTACAATTTGTGGCAGATAAAAGACACGGTTTGGCGGTTCAGTATTTCCCAAATGGCGCCATTTACCGAGAAACTTCTTATCGCTTCGATAAACGGGAAGGAGAAGAGAGGACGTTTTTTGAAAATGGGGCTCTCGCCTCTCTTTGCCATTATCAAGATGACAAACTTCATGGGTTAAGCCAAAGCTGGAATAAAGAGCAGGTCCTTGTCTTTGAAGCCGAATATGCGGAAGGAATGCGCCACGGCAAATTTAATAAATTTTATGAAGATGGCAATCCGTGCATCGAGCAGACATTTGTCTACGATCAGTTAAATGGAAGAAAATATAAGTACGAGCGTTCAGGAGAAGTAGTCGTTAGCGACTATGAGGATGGCCGCTTGGTGAACTCGGTTCGTTAAAAAGTATGTCGAGGGCAGTTCGCTGCCCTCGATGATGAAAAGAGTTTTTAGATTTTATGGGGATGGCCGTTAATTGACAGGAACTTTCCGCTTTTTTCTAACAACTTTTTGATGGATTCAGGAGTTAAAGAAATTTTATGTAACTCAACAGTTTCTCCAGTTTTTTGATTGATTATTTCACCGGCGTTTAAGACGAGAGTAACTAGTGTGAGGAATGGTTCATCTTGATAAGTATGAGAAATGAGCGGCTGAAGAATTTTTTTAGCCACTCCATTGATTTCTATCTGTACTTTAGTCCCTTCTTCATAAAACATTTCTAAAGCTTCTTGTATAGATGTATTGTGTAGGTTGATAGCTGACATGTTATTCCATTTTTATGGTTAATAAAATTGTATTTACTGATGTATTATAATTTGTAATATTAAATATGTCAATTTGTTAAATTGGTGTTTCTTGCGCAAGTTGGTAGTCGTTGAATTATGATATTTTGAAAATTGATAAAAGTCCAATTCCGTATCGTCTTCTATCGTATAGATTAAGAGAAGGAAACTCGATAGGCGTATGAGTTTTTTGCCTTTCTTCGATAAACAAAAGAGATTTTAAAAGTCCTTTGGCTAAAATAATTTTTACGACCTCGTTGAGGGGAGTATCATACGGCGGATCGATATAGATGATATCAAAAGGTGTTGTCAGTTTATTTAAAGCGATCGTTGCCTGAGTGGAAAAAACTTCTGTCTGAGAGTCGACCTGCAGCGTACGGATGTTTTCTTGAATGCAAGCGGCCGCTTGCCTATCTTTTTCTATAAAAGTGGAGTGGGAAGCTCCTCTGCTGAGCGCTTCGAGCCCCATGGCCCCGCTGCCGGCAAAAACGTCTAAAAACCTTGCTCCTTCTATTTCATGCTGACAGATATTAAAGACAGCGGCCCTCATGATGCCCTGAGTGGGGCGCGTGGTTTTTTCATTGGGTGATTTAAGTAGGCGGCCTTTAAATTTACCGCCGAGAATACGAAGTGTCATTGAAAAGCCGGAGGGAGTTGAAGCGGGTTGATGAGTTGGCGCATTTCTGCTAAATGTTTTGCATTTTTATCTTGTAGATACTGTCCATAGAGATCGTAAGCTTTTTGCCAGGTCCATTGCGCCTCAAGAGAAGAGTCCCCCTTTTTTGCAGAAATGAACGAGACCGCTTTTTTGATGTTGAGCCAACGATCTTTGATCCTTCCTTGAATAATAAGGACGAAATCATCGAGTGTTTCTGCTGTTCCGATTATGGTATAGGGCTGGCCTGCGTAAAGGTGGTGCGTTCGGGTATTGTCAGGATAAAGTTTAATAGCTGTATGGGGGGATCTGCTAAATGCGTGGCATGAGATATTTTTTACGATCGGTGTTTGGATTGTTTTCATGAGACGAAGGAGTTTTCTTTTAAGGCCTCGTTTCGTAGCGCTTTGCATAGCTTGCCCTCGATTGAAAGAGCAAATTGCTTCTAATGAGCTTGTCTGTTTGTCTCCCGTCATTCCGAGTGCATAGAGGGCTACTTTGCCTTGGTTATAATAGCTCCACTCTTGAAGAAGGGCGAGTCCTGCATTTTTTTTAACGAGAGTATCGCCATCTGTCAGTAAAATCGCGGTATAGATTTCATCTTCCTGTACATAAGAGGGAACTGTAATGAGAAGAGGTTTGTATAAATCAGCTGGAGAAAAAAAACTGCCGAGTTCGATTTTTTGGATAAATTCTTTAGCTGCAGCCAATGAGGATCGGTTGAGAGGTCTTTGGGTTGGAAAAAGCTTTTCCATTTTGCTATCGAAAACTGTGATATTAAAGGTGTCGTCAGGTCCGAGTTCTTCAATCGCCTTATAGACGGCTGATTTTGTCTGAAAGAGCCTCTCTTTTTGAATCGAATTTGCGCGATCGATTAAAAACATGTAATGCTGTTTTAGTTTAGGAATATGCAAATCTATTTTGGGAATTAGCGTTAAGGCAAATAAATATCCTGGGCCATCTTCCCGCGGCATGAAAACTAGATCGGTATCAAATTCTTCAGAATAAGAGGTTGTATCCAATTCCTCTAGTGTTGGCAGCTGCGGCAAAGTATGGAACCAAGAAGGGCGGAGAGCTGGCGCTGTGGGGCTTGGTCTAGAGAACGGGGAAACCTGTTCGGTAGGTTCTGCGTAAGCCACTTCGGGAAGTTGTTGGGAGAGTTTTAATTGTGAGGCGACGGGTTGAAATGCAATTGTCTCTTCGGGATGAAAAGCCGGAGGAGACGGCGCTGCAAAATCAACAGTTTTTTCTTCTGTAGGTTGAATCAGGTCTTTTGGAATATGGGAGGGGAGATTAAATAATTCTTGTAGAGGAAGTGTAAAAGTTGGCAGTTTTTCAGCATGGGAAACTAGAAGATGGTCTGGATCAAAAGGAGGGGGCGAAGCCAGGGACTGATAAGAGGAGAGATAAGATGGGTCTGGAACTGTTGTGCGAAAAGCTAGCTGCCCTTTTTCAGATAATGGTTTTGTCCCTATTTCTTGAGACCTTGTCGGATGCTGAGAGCAGAGAGCCGATCTTAAAATGTCGGTTTGTTCTTGTTTGCTCATAGAAGCGAGCCAAACGGTTGTCGGAGAGGTTTTAGTCGAGGTCGGAGAATAGAGCCAAATCGCGTGATGCTGCAGCAAAACAGCTACGCCTGCATGGATGAGAAGCGATAGCGCGATGCATTTGCAAAGGATCTGTTTTCGTTTCAGCGTTTGGTTCATAGATCTTTAGGGATTGCCGCCTCACAACGATAGCTCGTCGTGTCAAAGAAATTGATTTGTATCCGCTGCAGCCTTTCATCGACCCTTTGTCCTAATAGTGCATAGCCGATAGGGTCGGTCTTTATTTGCACGAGCAGCTCCTCTGCTAGCGTTTTGAGTTGGTGATGCAAAGCCGGTTCTCTTGTCAGCTGGGCCTGGCAAAGATAAATGTCGGCATCGAACAAGCAGATGTACATTCGGTAGATATGATCTTTCTCAGGCAGTTTTTGGCGCGCTTCGTGGTAGTCTTTCGAAAGAAGGTCTTCAGTAGATTCAAAATCTGTTTTGGTCTTCTTGAGCAAAGAGAGCCGTTTTTCTACATTATTTTCCGATTGCAGATCTATATATTCGATGGCCGCTTCCAAATGGATGGGTTCATTGGACAAGCGACGCTGGAGAATTAAATTTTTGAGGCAAGTAGCCGCCTCGCTGCAAGAGAGGGACCCTTGTTTTTGTTTTAAAAGGACTCCTTGTAGACAAGCCGATGCGCCTACAAAGGTACGGATGGTAGGAGACTCTGCTACGATATCATCGAACAATTCGATCGCCTCATTTTTCTTTTGCAAACGGGCGTATCCTTCAGCTAATAAAAGTTTTGCCTCGAGATCGAGAGTTTCTTTCCCTTGCTCTAAAAGGGCGACTTGCTCTTCTGTTCTTTCCTTGCGAGCATAAAGTTTAGCAAGTTTATAAATATTCGTTGGGGTCTTATTGCATTTTTCTAGCAAGATGATCGCTCGATCGACCGCTATCGGCCGCTCTTTTGCTAAATGGTAATAATAGGTCGCCAGCCAGTCTAGATTTTCCGTTTGCAGCGTTCCATTTGAGACAAAAGCGGAAAAGAGATGCTGGGCTGCTTGTTCAACTAAGTCCTGCTGTTTTTCCGAGCGCTCAAGATAGGCGTTAAAGAGGGCGATGTGCAGCTGAGCTTTATCGACAAGATCGGCTTCCAGTGCAATCGCCTGTTCTGCATATTGGCAAAATAGCTCGGGGGAGGTCTCTTTTTCTAATAGGGCCATGAGAAGATGGCTATTGGCCAGCTGAGGGAAATGGCGCTGCTCCATTAATACATTTAGCACAGCTTTGGCCTTTGGGTAATCATGAAGTTCGTAGCATGTTTTAGCTAAAAGAAATTGCCAGTCGCACAGCTCTTCTCTCGCAAAAAGATTTTGATGAGCAAATAAAGCATCCAAGTCGGCAGTCAACTGTTTTCTTAAACCGTGTTGATCCAGGGTTTCTTGCTGGCAGAGTTGAGTGGCGGACGAGATCAAATAACGCCAAGCCGCCGCAGTCAAGTCATGAGAAGGGTATTCTTCTGTGAACCATTCGGCGTAAGATCGGCATGATTTCCAGTGCTGCGTTTGATATTCAAGGTCTATTAATTCAAAAAGCGCCTGCGGTTTTTTAGAGAATTCTGCGTGAGCCGCTAGCAAAGAAGCGAATTGTTCTGTCGCCTTTTCCAAGCGCCCCTCTTTTTTTAAAAGCATGCCTCGAGCGAATAAGGCTTGAGGCTGTTCAAGATCGGCCGGATCTAATTTGTCGATTGCTTTTTCTAGGGCAGGCAGGTGGCCGCTTTTGAAGGCTGCGGCGATCAAGTAAATTAGACCAGGTCTGATCGTTTCATAGGGAAGAGGAGCTTCGGAAAATAAGCTGAGCTCTGAAACGGCTTCAGGATATTGGTTCAATTGAAAATAACTTTGGCCAAATAAAAGGCGCGCATGAGCTTCTTGAGCCGCGTCGATTTCTTGGAGTAGCTGCTCTTTTTCTGCTATCAGCAGTTCATGGCGGTTCATTTCAAAATTCAAAACGAGATAATTAAATGCTGCATCTTTTGCTTTATCCTGTTTTAAATCAGCTACTTTTTTAAATGTGTCGCTAGCCTTGTCTTTATCAAAACCCGATTGGAGGACGGCGGCTTGAAATAAAAGGTTTGCTTTCTGCGACTCATCTTGCTCGGCGAGTTCAAGGTAAATATTGGAGGCTTTGGGGAACTCTTTTAGAATGCAGCAAAGATAAGCGAAAGCTTGAGATACTTCAATCGATCGAGTGCTTTCAATTAATGTGGTAAAGTGAGGTTGGGCCCTTAGCGCCAATGTTTCGAGTTGAACGGGATCGTTTGCGGCGTTAAGGCACTGTTGGTAGAGGCCTATCGCTAAATAATATGTTGCTTGTGTTTTTGCTTCGCTTTCCCGCTCTTGCGTTAAAAAGGCGTCGCATTCATCCGCTAAGGTGACATACCATTCGAGGTGATACAAACATTGCATCCGGTTGAGGAAAACGGTTTCTTGCCAGTGAGGGTCGAGGATGCGGGAATAGTAGTCGAGTGCAGTAGAGTAATTTTTTTCTCTAAGGCAAAGATCTCCTAGAGCAGCGCAAAGAGTGTCGTAGTAGGAGCTATCAGGATATTTATTGAGATACGTTTCTATTTGGTTTTTGGCAAGGTGATATTCCCCTTCTTGCCAAAAGTCAGCGATCCTGCGCAGCGAAAGAGCCTCTTCTTCAAGGGGCGCTTCAGCAAAGCAAGTAAAAGGAATCAATAAAAACAGCCACCCACGCATAATGATCTCCTCCTTCGGATATCTTGATTATACTGGCGGGGATATAATTTTACTATGATCATGAATCGAGATCTTTTCATTTTTTGAGTAATCGTGCTATGTTGATAGTAAAACTTTAATGGCGCACACTTTATGGGAATTTTTTTAGTATTTATTTCGGCCTTTTTTTGCGGAGCTTCTAACTTTTGTATGAGAAGAAGCATTGATCGGGGCGGTACGACGCAAGCTTTTCTCGTCATGCAGATGAGCATTGCGTGCGTGATCAGCTTTTTGCTCGGTCCCTTTAAAGCTCAGCAATTTTCCTTAAATCCCTCTTTGTTTGTCTTGGGCGTTTCAGCAGGTCTGGTTTATAGTTTTATGCTGGGGTGTTTAGGAAAAGCTTTGGAAAGGGGCCCTTCCGGACTTACTTTTTCTATTTTAAGCGGCGCTACGGTTTTTCCAGCTATTGTCATGACGGCCTATTTTGGGGCTGCATTTGGGTATACGTATACCATTTGGCATGCCGTTGGATCGGCGATTGTGCTAGCGGGTCTTTTTTGGGCAGGACGCGGCCTTCAGGGGATGACTCAATTTATATCGTGGCTCTTTTTTGCTTTTACGATGTTTGCCCTTCATATTGCCCTTTTGGTGATTTTCCAATGGCGCGCCCTGCTTTTAAATTTCCCACGGCCTGAAGAAATTTCTTCTTACTTTACTGTAGAAAAAATTCGAAGCGAGTGGTTTATGACGCTGATGTATGGCACGGCCATGGTCATGCAGGTGTATTTATTTTTAAAAAATGAAAAAAGGTCTTTGGGCCGCTCAGAAATTGTGAACGGAATGGCGGGTGGAGCGGCGAATTGCCTTGGGACATTTTTCCTTATTTGGGCAACAGAAGTAGCGACAAGTCTTGAAAACGCTATTATCTATCCTGTATTTTCTGTTTTAGTCATCCTTTTGTCTAACCTTTGGAGCCAGAAAGTTTACCGAGAGTCGGTGAATTGGAGGGCTTGTCAAATTTGCGCGCTGGGCCTTTTTATCGCTACAGTCGATTGGAAAGGAGCTTTAGCTGCGGTAGGCTGGCTTCGATAGGATTAGAGCCGGAAGTACTATATACCGCTTCTTGAGTCACGAGCGGTATAGAGTTTTGAATTGGGCTCAAAAAAACCTTAAAATCGACGAAGACTCAGTTCGTGCAGTCTGTTAGTTTATTTTTCAACGCTGCCATAAGATGAGATGAGATGATCGGCCTGTTTGTAACGGGCCTTTTTAAGTTTTTCGTAGGCTTGCAGCCCTTTTGCATTTTGCCCTTGTTCAAAGTAGAGGGTCCCTAAACGAAAAAGGGTATCATTGTCTCCTGGTTTTAACTGCAAAAGAATCTCTACTTCGCGGATCTCTTCTTGAGGCAGCTGCAAATCTTTGTAGCCAACAGCGAGTTGTTCGTGGACCCAAGGATCGTTCGGAGCGTAATGACTTAGGATTTGAAACTCTTCGATGGCTAGCTTGGCTGCCTTTCTAAACTTTTCTTCAAAAAAGGCCTGTTTTTTTTGATAGTGGTGAATACGAGGGTGGAAGGCCCCCTTTTTTTTCGGTTCCAAGTAGATTTGAGAGAGAGCAACATACGTAGAAGCGAGTGAAGCGTGTACTTCGAGATCGGTGGGAGTGGCTTTAATTTGTTCCAAATGCTCTTCGATTGCGGCGTGAAGAAGGCTTTGCTTCATGTTAAAGACATCTTGCCAGTGGCAATAGGCGGCCCAGCGTGTAAAAAAGGGCGCGCTAGAGCGGAGCCATTTGGGGAAATGGTATACATGCCACTCAAAATCGTGAAGATAGGCAGAGAGTTTGATGAGGGCAGAAGCGACGGATAGATGATGTTGGGGTGCGCCGGGAGGAAGGCCGATAATCTGTTTGCAAGAGGCGATGAAGCGATCGCGGGTCAAAGTAATTTGTTCTGGTTTTTTTGCCTGAAAATAAAAAAGAAGGACAAAGTAGGAAAAGCAAGTGAGAAAAATAGCGCCAAGGCCGATGGCTAAAAGATATGACTGGCCAAATGAAGGAAGAAAAGCGCAAAACAAAGTTAGCTCGGTCGTAATCAAAACAGCAAATGAAACGTTGAAGAGAGCAAAATTCTTGGTTGTTTTTCTAAATTCCCGAATAATTTTTCGGTAATATTGAGGAAGATTTTGCTGAAGATCAGCATTTTCGAAAACTTTTAGTACTTCCTGTTCAAGCAATGTAGGCATTTATTGGCGATGGCTATCTTGTTCAGGCTATCATATATCCGTCTCATCTTTTTTGATCAAGTTTTTTATACGTGATGAAGTGCGGGATAAGTATACCGAAACAACTTGAAGAATCGGTTTTTGACTGCGTTGGCTTTACCTCAACATTTTGATTCTCACTCGCGCCTTGCCTCCGGCAATGGTCGCTCGCTCCGAATCAAAATGTTCAGGAGCCTCCTTGTCAAAAAAACGATTCTTCAAGTTATTTCGGTATATTTAGAATTGGTCGGAATTGATCATGAAATCGATGACCCGTTGGCTGACTCCAGCATCTTGAAGGCGACGGATTTGCGTTTGGCTTAAATGATAGGAGCTTTTTGTTGATTGCATATATTGGATGATATGATCGTCATTGATGCCGCTTTGACTTAGTTTGATGACGTCATTAAGAGTGAGCGGATCTCCTCTGTCCATCCGATCTACGGTTCTAGGACTGCTTCTTTGCATGACTTTTCGATCTTGCGTATCTAGGCTTGAGGCGGCTCGGGAAGGGGCTGAGAAAGAAGGCTGCTGGGCATATCCTGCTATACATGACCCCAGCAAGCACCAATACAAGAGTTTCATACCCCTCCTTTCTTTTTCTTTTGAATTACCGGTTTGAGATAAAAAAGTCTAGAGGGGAATTTAGGAATTTATTTGTCTGCAGTGGTTGGATCTTCTTTAAATCGATATCCTACGCCGCGAACAGTTTCAATCCAATCAAAGGTAGGTCCTAGCTTTTTTCTGAGAGAAGCGATGTGCACATCAATGTTTCGGTCTACGATGAATGCATCGTCATTATTAATGTCATCTAGCAATTGGTTTCGAGTCAGCACCTTGCCTCGATTCGTCACCATGCGTCGTAAAATACCGAACTCTGATAGAGTTAAAGGGATCACCTTATCGCCTTTTCGCAAAATATAACGGTCGATCTCTAAAATGAATTCTCCGAATTTTATTGTTTTACAGACTTTTTCAGGCTCTTTTCCTCTTCGAAGGATGGCCTTGATGCGAGAAAACAGGACTTTTGGAGAAAAGGGTTTGGCCACATAATCGTCCGCTCCCAGCTCTAAACCTAATACAACATCGAGCTCTTCTCCTTTTGCGGAAAGAATTACGACGGGAATATTTTTTAATTCAGGATTATTTTTCATTTTTCGGCAAACATCGAGACCATTTTCACCGGGAAGCATTACGTCTAAAATTACCAAATCAGGTTTTTCCCGTTCGATAGCTCTGTATCCATTGATCCCATCTACTTCGACATGAAGCTTATATCCTGTGATCTCTGCTTGAAGCTTGATTAGCGCGGCGATGTCTTCTTCATCTTCAATTAACAGGATCCGTTTTTTTTGACTCATTTATCTACCTCTCGAACAATACACATGGATGGGGTGAATGATTTCATGTTTTTATGTTTTTTACAATATTCTTTTATAGAATGTTGAAAAAAATCGACGGACTCTTATACCCAACGTGATCCAAAATTTGGTCGCTAGGAGGGATTGAAAGCTGCCAAATTTTGAATCACGTTGGGTATAATTTGTGGGCGTCTTCTAGGAACGTTATCCCGTAGGGATTTTTAATTCCTGTCCAACTACGATGAGGTCTTGGCGCAGTTGGTTGCAGGCTTTAAGCTTTTCTACGCTTGTCTTATGGGTTCTTGCAATTTTTTCTAAAGAATCGCCGGGAGAGACTTTATAGGTTTTAAAAGGCTCGGAGGAAGGATTGAGCTGCTGGGCCAACGATTCGAGATTGGTTTTCAACTTAGCTAATGAGACCATGTCTTGCTCAATCTCTTGCAGACGATGTTTAAACTGCGTGAAAGCAATGGTTGTTTCATTTGCGTGAGCAGTTAATTTCTCGAGATTTTTTTCTTCTGTTTTTTGAGAGGTTTCACAAGAGAGCACTTTTTTTTCTAGATGATGGATTTGACGCGCCAATTGCTCCATTTTCTCTTGTGTGTTTTGTAAATCTTGGTTTTTGAGAGCAGCTAATGTGTTTTCATAATATTTGATGCGTCCATCTAAGATTTGCATCTCTGTTTGAAAACAGTTGATGTCATGTCTGAGGTCATCGAGGTTGGTCTGCACTTCGTGAAGCGTCAATTCGAGCTGATGCTTCTCATCGTGCGGAGAGGTTTTTAGAGGGGAGCAGCCTGTGATAAGCCATGAAGCCAAAAGAGCGCTTCCCCAAAGTTGCAGTCTTTTCATTAACGTTCAAATATTTTGAATTCAGCTCGTCTGTTTTGTTTCCATTCGTCAGGAGAGTGTCCAAACGCAATAGGCTCTTCTTTGCCTCTTGAGACGGCATATACTCGGTTGAGGTCGACGCCTGCCTTCACAAGGAGCGAGCGGATATAGTTTGCCCTTCTCGTGCCTAGAGCCATGTTATAGCTGGCGGACGCCCTTTCATCGGTATGCCCTCTGATAAGTAAATAGACATTAGGGTTTTTCTTTAAATAAGCTGCGATCTGGGAAATTGCCGCAATGTCCGCTTTTTCTTTCAATACGTGCTCATCGGTCTCAAAATGTACAGTTTGGAAAAGGGAGCGAAGATCCGAAGAAGGGGAATAAAAAAGATCTAGCGAGGGGATCCCTTTTTCTCCAGGGTTTCCTTTAGGCTGGGGCAAGGCTGTATCGGCAAATGTGTTTTTTAAATCAGCATCTCTCAGAGGAATGAAGTCATCGTCGTGAGCGCCGATAAATTCTTCATCGGAAGTTAGCATGCGCGATTCATAATTTTTCCCCCAAAGGGTGTCTACGCTGCGCTGCATGTAGCGTCCAGCTGTTTTGACATCTTCCCATGCTTGATTGCTGTTGTGGCTGCAGCCAGCGGCTAAAAGAAAGACAGAACAAAAAATGGCGAAGCGATTCATTGGTTTAGACCCTCTTACTAATCTGCCTTTAATCTATATGAAAGAGGCATTTCTTGACGAGAATTTCATTCATTGAAATTCCTTGAGCCGTTCATGGATATGAATGAATGTTGGCTCCCACGAAGGAAATCGTTTTTGTCCGGGGCCTTTGCTTAAGCGCACCGGCATTCTTTGGGCTAAGTTCAACTGATAGATTTCGCAGGAATCTTCGCTTTCTGTGTTATACACGAGATGGAAACTATTGGGCGCCCACGAAGGATTTTCTTTATGTTCAGGCCCTGTCGTTAATTGGATTTCCTCGTCTTTTTCGATGTCGTACATCCAAATTTGCCGAACGCCGTCTACTTTAGCGCTATAGGCGATTTTTTTCCCGTCAGGAGACCATGAGGGCGATGTGTTTTCCCGATTTTTTTTTGTCACCAAACGGGGATTGAGCTTTTGTGTGTTTTTTAACGCAGCGAGAGGAAGAATATAAATTCTTGGGGGGCCGTCTTTATCAGAAACGAAAGCCACTTCGCGTGCATCGGGGCTAAACGTAGGAGAGGCTTGCGTGGCTCTAGGAGCTGAAAAGAGTTGTCTTGCCTTGCCGATCATATTTCCTGATGCATCGAAATGTTGGACGAACAAATCGGGCCTTCCAGCGACATCGGAAATAAAGGCCATGTGAGTCCCTTTTTGCGACATAGCAGGCAGGAGCTGGTTGCCTCTAAGCTGTACCATGGGAATGGGGATCGGATTATCAAATGAGGCTTTATAAATTTTAGATTGCCCTTCTTTATGCGAGACGAAGTAAAAGTCGGCGTCAGCTTGCTGCTTGGGTAGGAATGAAGGAGTGAGACAATAGTTGTTTTCTTTGGTTACTTGCCGAGGATTTGCTCCATCGCTGTCGCAAACCCAGACATCGGATAGCCACTCGGAGGCATCGTTTTTTGTCCTTTTTGTGTAAATGAGCTTTAACGAAGAGATCCCTCGGATTTGGAAAAGGTCTTTTTGGATCATGTCGGCAATATGATGGACGCAGTCTCGGTCCAAGTTCAGATCTTTTGTCAACACAAAGTCCGGATATTTTTTTGAGGAGCTTTTTGCGACTTGAAAAGCAGTCACGCTGAACCGATCATTTGTCGATTGGAGATATAAAATGAAAGGAATGTTGTGTTTTTTCCAAAAGGTCAAATGAAATTGTTTGCGGTGGTCATGGACTGGCAGCAGCTCGTCCCATTCTACCTTTTGAGTGGCAATCGAGCAGCCTCCGCAAGTGGCCAGATCAAATTCGAGCGCGCTTCTTAGCTCATCTAGATAGCGCCAATCGTACCCGGAGGCGTCAGTTTCGAGCGCGCTGATATAAATTAAGGGCAGCTCGGAGCGGGTCGGTAGGCTTACTTCCAGCTCTTCAGAAGAGATCCATAAAGGAAGAAAACAGATAAGGAGCTTAAAAAGTTTCTGCATTGAGGAAGGAAACCGTGAAGGTTAAGGTATTTTCTGTCATGTGAACATCATTAAAACATGGGAAGGTGAGTTCAGGCAATCGGGTTTTCAGAAATTCGCTGTTTTTCTCGTTTTCCGATGCAAGTACCTCGCTTTTTACTAAACGCCCTGTTCGATCGATGCAAAGCTCGAGCTTTACTTTTCCATACTCGGGTAAATCAAGGCTGTTTTCTAAGTAGGCAATGAGCGTTTGGCTGTAGGAGTGTTCAAAGGAAGACGTTTGCTTTTTCGATTCGAGAGATATTTTCTCGGGGACGGCGAAAGAGCGGCGCGCTTGTTTTGGCTCTAGAGGCTTGAGTTCTGCGAGAGCGGAGGAGACTTGCTTGAGAAGTTCGCTGTTTTTTTG
>DAINNB010000006.1:0-24889 GCA_036736085.1 Chlamydiales bacterium | reverse complement strand
GATATTTGTTCAAAATGGCGGCTTTCTCCAAATCAATGACAGTCCCTTGAGCGGATTCGGGATTGGAAATAGTGCAATAGGTGGATCGGGACAAGGCAGAGGAGCTGAAAACGGAGGCGCGTATGGCCAAGATCTTTTTCTTAGGTCTGGAGGAACTATTCAGTTCGATAACTCTACCGATTTGACATTTTTTCCTCAGATCGTAAGCAATCTAGGAGTGGGAGGAGAGAGCGGCGGTGGACTGATCATAGGGAGCAGTTCTTCTGTCACCGGAACTACGACCTTGTCCGGTACGAACTCTTATACAGGAAGCACCCAGATCAATGGCGGGACATTGAGTGTAGGTGCAGATACCAATTTAGGCGCCTCTTCTACGGGGGTTTTTATCAACGACCAAGCTGTTTTACAAGTCACTAACAGTTTCCCTTCAGCTAGGACATTGAGCTTATCTGGAACTGCTTGCATTGCTGTGGATAATTCCTATACATTCACCGTCAATACCCCGATTCAAGGAACGGGAAGTTTACTCAAGATGGGAATCGGCACCCTCCGTTTTGGCGCATCAAATAGCTATAGCGGCTCTACGACAGTAGCCCAAGGGATCCTCTCTTTAGCCCCCTCCGTTGTTATGCAAGTTGGAACAGATTTGACTGTTGGAACGACCTACTCTACAGGCGCTGTGTTTGATATGAGCGGCTCAGCAGTCACTCAAACAATTGGAGGCTTGGCGGGCTCTGAGTATGGATCTATTCTTCTTGGCAACAATCAGCTTATTTTTGGAACCAATAATTCCACCACATATTCCGGATCCATTTCAGGAGGTTCTTTAGGATCGGTTATTAAAGTGGGAAGCGGCACCTTTTCTTTGGAAGGTACGGGCTCTTATACTGGTGGTACAACAGTTCAAAATGGCACTTTGAGTTTACAAGACGCTGGCGTTATATCTTCAACTGGATCAGTGACGATCAATGCTGGAGCCTTTTTTGATCTTAGCTCGAGCTTGGTTTTAAATCAGACGATCGGCGCTTTAAGCGGAAGCGGCTCCGTCTTATTGGGCGCAAATCCTAGCCAAGTGCTCAGATTTGGCAATGGCGTTTCATCTTCTTTTACTTTTTCAGGAGCCATTTCCGGTTCAGGATCGATCGAAAAAACGGGAACGGGGACCGCGGCTTTTTTAGGGTCCAGTATTTACGCCGGATCGACGACGATTACACAAGGAACTTTGAGCCTTCAAGGAACAGATCCTACTTTGCCATCGTCTACAACTGTCGATATCAAAATGGGTGCTGCTTTAGATATTTCTTCAAGCGTTTCAACTGCGCAAACGATAGGCGCTTTAGAGGGAGATGGAGGCAGTAGCGTCAGCCTCGGCAGTAAGGTGCTGATCTTTGGTAACAATGGAGTATCTACTACTTTTAGCGGTAATATTCAGGGGAGTGGATCGATTATAAAAGAAGGGGGGGGGGCGACCATTCTTCAAGCAACCAACTCTTACACGGGAGCCACACAGATCAGTGAAGGAACATTAGAGCTAGCAGCTTTAACTAACGATACTATCCTAGCTTCATCTTTAGTTACGATCGATGGACTAGCTACGCTAACCCTAGCTTCAAACCAATCGATTAAGAATTTTGCTAGCACATTTTCCAATAGTTTTATTGATTTAGGGTCCTATCAGCTTACGTTCGGATCGGATAACACCTCTCAGTTATTCGCAGGGCAGATCAGTGGAGGTGGGTCTTTGGTCAAAGTGGGAACTGGAACAGCGACAATGACTGGTTCAAGCAGCTACACGGGCTCTACGACGCTCTCCGGTGGAGCCTTGACGATAGGTCAAAATGGTTCGATTGGGGCTAGCGGGACGCTTTTTTTTGCTACGAATGACAATGTAACGCTCAATATCAATTACTCAGGTTCGATGGACCATTCGATCACAATTACGGCAGGCAATCTTTTGAACCTCGGAGTAGGTACCTCTTTTAATGCCACAGTGACTAATCCTATTGTTCAAACAGGAGCGAACGCTTCGGTGGGAAAAGTTGGCTTAGGGATTCTCTCGTTGACAGGCGCCAATACCTATAGCGGGGAGACAAGGATTTTCGCCGGCACGTTGAGCTTGGATGTCGGGGCCAGTTTGCTCTCTACTGCCTCTGTCAATATTGAGTCGAATGGAACCTTTGATATTTCTCCGGGTGGGCCTCTTACGCAAATAATTGGGGACTTAATTGGAAGCGGACAAATTACGTTGGGCCAAAATACTTTGCAATTCGGCACATCGACCCAGTCGATTGCCTTTTCCGGTGTAATCAGCGACGCTTTGCCAGGAGGTTCTATTATCAAAACGGGAAGCGGCTTGGTGAGTTTGACGGGCAACAGCAGTTATAGGGGTTCTACAACGCTTGCGGGAGGAACCTTGGCGATCGGGCAAAATACTTCAATTGGATCGAGCGGGATTCCTCTTTATATGACCGCAAACAATGTAACGCTGAAGATCGCCTATTCAGGTCCCATGGACCATCCGATCACCATTACAGCCGGTGATCTATTGAACCTTGAAGTTGATTCTCCCTATATATCGACGATAAGCGCTCCGATTTCAGAAACTGGAGCGAGCGGTTCTGTCCAAAAAATAGGCGATGGAGAGCTGGTTTTGTCAGCCCCAAGTTCTTATACAGGCAATACGACGGTTTCCGCAGGGACGCTGACATTGAGCGGAGGATCTAGCTGTATACCAAGTTCACCTTTAGTTTCTATTAGCTCCGGGGCTATTTTGCATGTCGCTTCCAATCAAACTATCCAAGAATTGGTCGGTTCTATAGGAAGCTTGATTATTCTCGACACTTCCTCTGAATTGACATTTGATGGAACGTCTTCAGTCTTTCCCGGTGTAATCAGCGGTCCTGGTTCTTTGACAAAAACTAGCTCCAATTTGGCCGTCCTTACGGCGCCAAATACTTATAGCGGTGGTACGAAGATCCTTGGCGGCACGCTTAGGTTGCAGCAGGGAGGAAAATTGTATCCAGCGGGCGGTGTCGATGTAGTTTCTGGGACGTTGGATCTTACCCTCAGCGGCTTTTCTACGCAAACTATCGGAGATTTGAGCGGAACGAGCGGCGGCTCTGTAGCGCTAGGCTCAACAACTTTGAGGTTCGGTACGTCGAGTTCTTCTGGAATATTTGGCGGAACGATCAATGGCTCCGGTGCCGTCGTCAAACAAGGTTCAGGTGTGGCTACTTTTACAGGAGCGAACGTTTATACAGGCGGCACGACGATCAGAGCTGGAACGTTACGTATCGGGTCCGGAGGTAGTTTAGATCCTACAGGTCCGGTCATTGTCGGCGTCCTTCCTTTCACTTCCCCTATGTTCGATATCCAAAATGGAGGAAATCAGGTCATTGGGGATTTAACGGGCTTTCTTTCAGGGGTCGTCAATTTAGGCGCCAACACATTGACTTTTGGCGCGAATAATTCAGGATCCCACATTTTTAGAGGCTCTGTTCAAGGTACAGGTTCGCTCATCAAACAAAACTCCAGCGCTGCGATCTTTACAGGTTCGAGTAGTTTTAGCGGCGGGATGGACATTCAAGGAGGCACGTTTGTCTTGAAGGGCAGTTTTAGCAGTCCTTCGAATAATGTCACCGTCGATAGCGGAGCTACTTTAGGAGGTTTTGGAACGATCGCAGGATCGGTCTCTGTCAATAGCGGAGCTACCATCTATCCAGGAAATCCCTTGAGCTCTCCTCGAATAGGAACATTGACAGTCGGCAGTTTAACGTTGTCTCCCGGAAGCGATACGTTTATTGTCCTTCAGCCGCAAACGGGCTCGCAGCCGACGGCTGCTTCAGAAATTGTGGTCAATGGTTCAGCTGCGATCAATGGTGTTTTGACCCTTTATGGCATTCCTGGTTTTTATCCAGAGACGACGAGCTATACATTGGTCTCTGCCTCTTCTTTGACGTCGCAGCCTTTTTCCTCGGTTGTTATCGCTCCGGCAAGCCAGAATTTAGGGGGGTATACTGTCGTTTATAATAGCCCGCCAGGAACGGTTATTTTAAACTTAAACAATGTGCCACCTCCTTTGATCAATACAAGCGTGCTCGATTGCGGCCCAAACCCTCTCCATGTCGCCGATTATTTAAATCAGTTTAATAGAGACCCCATTTTAGGTCCTGTTGTCTTTGATCTAAGCCAGCTTTCTCCTCATGATCTTTGCCGCGCCTTGAACAGCATTTCTCCCGCCCGCAATGCGACAGGAGCTTTTATATCGCAAAACACCATGTTCCTGATCGCCAGCACAGTATCAAACCGTATGTCGCAGCAGCGGCTCGTGATGAGAGGGATGCAAATGGCGAAGAAAGAAGTCCCTGAAAGTCTTTTTGTCGATCTTTCTCGAAAACCAGCTTCATTGTCTTCCGCTGCTTGGCAGCCTGCTGGTCTTCCGACGCAATCTATCATGGACTCTCCTCAATGGGCAAGAAAGTCTTGGGCAGCTTACTTGGAAGATGATGAAACAAAAGACGATGATCTTTTCTTTTCAGATGAGCAAACGGAATTTTTTAGCCCAGTTTCTCCTAGAGGAAATGTCTCTAATGTTGCTAGAGGCGATCAGCAATACGCTTTATGGACAGAAGGACTCGGGGAATGGATCTCGCAGCAGCCTGGCAGAGGCAATCCTGGCTATGCATCGCATACGGGAGGAGGACTTGTAGGATTTGATTATTATGGAGAGGAAAACGGTCTCATGGGGGCTGGTCTATGTTATGCCAAAAGCCGCGTGTACCAAAATTACCAGGCGGGAGAAAACACAGTCGATTACTATGCAGGAACCCTTTATGGCACAGTGTATCTAGGCGACGGATACATTGAATTTGGTTTAGCCGGAGCTTATAATGACTTTTCAAATGAAAGACGAGTGCAATATACTCAAGGCTTAGGCGGCTATTTTGATGAGACAGCAAAGAGCGCTTATTGGGGCGCGCAGCTTGTTCCTCATTTAGGCGGCGGCGCTGATTGGAATTTTGATTGGGGCACATTAGAGCCTTTTGGTACTCTCGATTGCGCCGTGCTCTATCACCCAGCTTTTTCTGAAACGGGCGCGGAGCCTCTATCGATGCATCAAACGTCTTCTTGGTCCGAGCTGCTTCGAACGGAGCTGGGGCTTCATGCCTATGAGCTTTGGACGACAAGCATAGGGGATTTTGTTCTTAGAGAGACGTTAAGTTATGTGAACAAACAGCCTTTTCATGTCGGAAGGATCAATGCGAACATCGTAGGCTATCCGCCTGGATTTACTGTTGATTCTTTCTACAACAACCAAAATTTCGTCTCTCCCAGCTTCCAATTTCTCTATAGAGGGCCCAAAGGAACGTTCTTTTCCGCTTCTTACATGGGAGAGTTTCAATGGGGCCTTGGCGCCTACAAGTCAAACAGCTTGCTCGTCCAGCTCGGCGCCTATTTTTGATATACCCAACGTGATTCAAAATTTGGTTGCTAGGAGGGATTGAAAGCTGCCAAAAATCGATCGTTGCAAAGAGGGGTAGTATTAATCAATACAACCCCTTTTTACAACAATCGATTTTTGGCCCTTTGAACCCTCCTAGCGACCAAATTTTGGATCACGTTATACCGTTCGTGACTCAAGAATCGGCTATTAGACGGGATTGAAAGCTGCCAAAAATCGATCGTTGCAAAGTGGGATAGTATTAATTCAATACAACCCACTTTGCGGCGATCGATTTTTGGCGCTTTCAATCCCGTCTAATAGCCGATTCTTGAGTTACGAACGGTATATACCGAAACAACTTGAAGAATCGGTTTTTGACAAAGAGGCTCCTCAAAATTTTGATTCGGAGCGAGCGACCATTGCCGGAGGCAAGGCGCGAGTGAGAATCGAAATTTTGAGGTAAAGCCGACGCGGTCAAAAACCGATTCTTCAAGTTGTTTCGGTATAGGTATAAAATGGGTTTACTTGAGTATAACTTGGATCTTAAAGTAGTCATTGACCAGTTCAAGTACCCCGCGAGTAAATAGACTGATGCTGATGAGGCAAATTAGCATTCCGCCTAGCTTCTCGATGGCGGTAAGTCCTTTTTCTCCTAAGAGCTTTTTAATGTAGGAACCTAAAAGTAAAATCAAGAGAGAGGGGATCCAAGCAGTTAGGACAGCTGAAGAGACGAAGAGAGGATTGTTTGTAGAATGAGAATACATCATGACGATCGAAATGGACCCGGGGCCTGCAATGAGGGGGATCGCAAGAGGAATGATCAGAGGTTCTTGGGAGAGCTGCTCATTGGGTTCGATCGGTTTAGGGAAGATCATGCCCAATGAAATGAGGAATAAAAGAATCCCGCCGGCAATCGAAAGGATCGGCCTTGAAATACCGAGCATTTTTAAGATCCAATCGCCAAAGAACGTGAAAACAATCAAAATGCCTAGCGCAATCATGAGCTCTCGGAAAATAATCTGCAGCTGTCTTTTGTGATCGAACTTTCTCAAAAGGGCGAGGAAAATGGGGATTTGCCCGGCGGCGTTGAGAACGAAAAAGAGCGAGGTGGAAATATTTAAAAATGAGGTGTCCATGAAGCTTCCTTAGTTTCTTCTAAGGATAAATTGTCTTAGGGGATCTGTCAAGGAGGGGAGATATCCATCTCTTCATCCCAGAATTCGTCATCGCTCGGAAGGGGATTTTCATCAAGATTATAGGGATCGATCACACGGATCATCGAATCATACGTATCGACAAACTCTTGCAAAGGTAGGGCAAAAGCTTCTAAATTGGCTGTTTTTTGGGGGTTGTATTCACAAATAAGCTTGTGGTAGCCGTAAATAGCTTGCTCCAGCCATTCGCCTGTCGCTGCGCTGCCTCTGAGAAAAGGCGTGGCGTGGGCCCATTCATAAACAAGGAGCGCGACCGTCTTTTTCAGATCTTCTCTTGGATCGAAGTCTTTGCGCCAGGCGAGGGCTTGCTGAAACAAATCAGCCATTTTATTTATTGTTAAAGGAAGGATGAGCGGATCTTGGTGAATGACTGTTGGATGAAAACATTTAAAGCCGCCTGCGTTTTCAGGGTCTTTATGGCACTCTAATAAGTACTGAGAGATAAGGCGCTTTTGCCCCTCGATTTCAAGGTAATGATCGATGAGTACCCAATCAGCATGAAAAGAGAGTCCTTCTCTTCTTTGCGCGCTTAAAAGGCTGAATGTATTTTGCAGCTTTTGATAATCTTCAAGAGATTGTTCGAAGAGTTTCTGCATGGCCTTTGCATTTAAAACCAACTCTTCCAAAGCATCATGTCGTTTAAAATAGGTTTCTCCTTCTCGAGCGAAATAAAGGGGGAGCTCAAGTCCGCATAGCTCATACATCTGCTTAAAGTCTTCGATCGTTCGAGTAGGAAACACTACTTTCGAGTCTTTACTGCGGATCAGCATCATCTTAAGAGAAGCCGTTCGTCCCAAGCTGGGTTTGAAACCTTTTTGAAAAGGTTCTTTCGGCCAAGGATGTTTTTCTTTCAAAGCCTCTTGAAAATAGTTATGGACCCGATCGATAATTTGATCGGCGCAACCTTGATACCTTTCTGACAAAGAAGTGCAGCTGCCGATCCCATTTATATCTCGGCGAAGCCCGAACTTTTCAGCCTCTTCAGTTTGATAAGAGGAGGCGACGCGGCATCTTTGATTTCCCAAGAAATCGACAATCTGTAAAAAAAGAAGATGAGGATCTTCTCTTAAGGACTTCATCTTTTCAATCGTCCTATTGACGACCCAAACGCTGCAATCTAAATACTCTCTTCGTGTAGTATTATAATTTTTTTGAGAGAATTTTTCAAAAAATAAAGACATAAAAACCTTAAATTCTACAAAAATTATACCACTTTTTTTTAATTATATAAAAACAAAAAGGATTCCAAAGGACTGCGTCCTTTGGCGGGGTATGGGGCAGAGCCCCATAAAAAAGGGTCGGTCAAGAAGTCCATGCAAAAAAGAGGGGAAATTGGTATGCTCTTTGGGTTATGAAGCGTTTTAAAGTAGTCACTCTGGGGTGTCGTACGAACCAGTATGAATCCCAGGCTTATACGGACCAGCTCCGGCAGTTAGGGTATGTTCCTGCCTTGGAAGGGGAGGAGGCGGACCTTTGCGTGGTGAACACGTGTACGGTGACCGAGTCAGCCGACCGATCGTCGAGGTATGAGATCCGCTCTTTGCTGAAGCAAAATCCTCGGGCGAAGGTGGCGGTAACTGGGTGTATGGCCGACAGCGCGTCTAATTTGCTGCGGGCGATGGACGAGCGGATTGAGATCGTGCCGAATGGCAAGAAAGACCAGCTGGTGGCCCAGATGCTCCCGGAGCAGGAGAATTTTCCAGAATTCCATATCCAAGCTTTTGATGCCCATACGAGGGCGTTTGTCAAAGTCCAGGATGGATGCGATTCTTACTGCACTTATTGCATTATTCCCTATGTGAGGGGCAGATCTAGGTCTCGGACGATCGAAGACGTACTTGTTGAGTGTAGAAAGCTTGTTGAGAACGGATTTAAGGAAATCGTGCTGACGGGCATTAATATCGGTGATTTTGAAGACCAAGGGAAAAGATTGGCCGATTTAGTGAGAGCAGTCGATCAGATCGAAGGGTTGAAGCGCCTGAGGATCTCTTCGATCGATCCTGATGAGATTGACGAGGATTTGAGGGATGCGGTGCTTAATGGACGGTGCACATGCCCGAGCATGCATATCGTTTTGCAGTCAGGTTCGAATGTAGTGCTCAAAAGGATGAACCGCAAGTATACAAGACAGATTTTTATGCAGACTGTCGAAGAGCTTGTCCGGCTAAAACCTGATTTCACCCTTACGACAGATGTCATTGTGGGATTTCCAGGGGAGAGCGACGCCGATTTTGCAGATACGATGGAGCTCGTCAGTTCTTTGCCGTTTGCGAAAATTCACATGTTTCCTTACAGCAAAAGAGAGAGGACGAGAGCGGCTCTTTATCCTAATCAAATTCCTCCTGATGTGATGAATAAAAGGAAACAAGCCCTTTTGCGTTTGGCAGAACAAAGAGGTTTTGCGCTCAGAGATCAATTTGTCGGCAGGACGATGAGCGTTTTATTGGAACAAAACGAAGAGGCGCGTCCAGGATTTCTTTCAGGGCATACAGAAAATTTCTTGCGCGTATGGGTCCGTTCCGGATCTTATCAACCGAACGATCTGATTGACGTAGAGCTCGTTGCCAATGAACCTGATGGACTTATAGGACTTGCTCGATGAAGATAAGTATCGCCGAAAAATTTTGTCTCTTTTCCCATACGCCGGGAGCGTCTTGCTTGATCCCGGGCGCGCTGTGGACCTTGCAGGCATTTCCAACGAAACTTTGTTTTTCTTATCAAGACCAGCGTATCGATGTTGCGCTGCAGCTGACAGGACCGGTAAAACAATTTACACTTGAACAAGATTTGGAAAAACGGGCTGTGCGGGTTTTGGGCGAAGCGAAAGAGGGGTATTTCCGATTGCGCATCGCAGCGGAAAGCGAAGGGTTTTTGGTGTATGCTGAAAAAACTCCGGCAGAGGGGCTTATTACCTCTCGCGGCCGTTTGCTTTCCAAAGAGTTTTTCTTACTACCTATCGAAGCGGCCGTTTGCAAACCATCTCGAATCGAGCGCCTCTCTCTTGGTTCTCATAAAAAGCAAGATTGGGACGCCGTGAGCCGCCGTCTTGATCTGAGGGAAATTCTCCCCCCTTTGCTCTATTTGGCCCAGCATGTGCCTAAGCTCGAAACAAAATCTTCCTTGTTTCCTGAAGAGAAGACAAAAGCCGTCTCTTTACTGGCCTCTTTTTTTCAAGCCCATTGCACGCAGATGTTGGTCCCTCGCTCAATCGATGATCAGCACCAGGGCATCCCTTTTCCACAAATAGAAGAGAGTGCGGAGCCATCCAGTTTGCTCCATGAGGCAGCTTCGTGGGCCCGTTCATTATTTATTGCAGTAACAGAAACACAAGTCACTATTTTTCCCCATTTGCCATCCGAATTTGCTTCGGGCAGGTTTCTTCAAGTTTCTCTTGGCAATTTTGGTTTTTTGGATATGGAGTGGGCCTCTTCTTGTCTTCGAAAACTGGTCATTACAGCAGCAAAGGATGGCGAAATCCCTTTCGCATGGCCTAAAAATGTCAGATCATTTCGGATCAGGACCAATCGGTTTGAAAAAGGACGCTATCAAAAAACAACAGAACCTTTTATGGTGAAAGCTGCAGCAACATATTTCTTAGACCATTTTCAATCGTAACAAAACATGTCCGACATCGATTGGTTAGACCGGGGTTGCCACCATCAGCCTCACGCTTTTTTGGGTCTTCACAATACTCCTGAAGGGCAAATCATACGCCTTTGGCGTCCGGGTGCAAATGAGATCCATCTTGAAGTGCTCGGAGCGATCGTACAGGCAAAGTGCGTCGATGAGAGGGGCCTTTTTGTCTATTTTCCTTCTTCTAATATTTTACCTACTCAATACCGCATTTATCACCGAAGCGGCCTTTTAGCTTTCGATCCTTATGTTTTTTTACCGACGGTCGGCGAAACAGACCGCTTTTTATTCAATAAAGGATGCCACTATGAGCTATTCCGCGTTTTCGGCGCGCAGCTCAAAGAAGTGGAATCGATCAGTGGCGTCTCTTTTGCCGTATGGGCGCCGAATGCAAAAGGGGTTAGCCTCATTGCCGATTGTAATCACTTCGATGGCAGGGTTTTACCGATGCGCTCTCTCGGCTCTTCTGGGATTTGGGAGCTTTTTGTCCCGGGAGTTGGGCCGCGAGAAAAATACAAATTTGAGGTCCGCACGCAATTTGATTGCATCCGTGTAAAAAGCGATCCTTTTGCTTTTGCTTCTGAACTTAGACCTCAAACAGCCTCCATTGTATCCGATGTTTTTTCTTATCGTTGGAAAGATGCTGAGTGGATGGAGTTAAGGAAACAACGCTTTGCTTTAAAACGGCCGATGAATGTCTATGAAGTGCATTTGGGTTCTTGGAAGAGTTATCATACGGAATTCCCCTCCTACCGCGAGCTCGCTGTCGATTTGGCAGCCTATTGCCGCAAAATGGGATTTTCCCATGTAGAACTACTTCCCATCATGGAACACCCTCTCGATGAATCATGGGGCTATCAGGTCAGCGGATTTTTTGCGGCAACAAGCCGCTACGGCACGCCTCTAGAGTTTCAGCAATTTGTTGAACATTTGCACCAAGAAGGGATCGGTGTGATTTTAGATTGGGTACCTGCTCATTTTCCCCTCGACGATTTTTCTTTGGCCCGCTTTGATGGAACAGCTCTTTATGAGCATGAAGATCCAAGAAAAGGGCTTCATCCTCATTGGCAGACGGCGATCTTTAATTACGGCCGCAAAGAGGTGGTGAACTTTCTGATCGCCAGCGCTCTTTTTTGGTTAGAAGTAATGCATGTCGATGCTTTGCGCGTCGATGCAGTCGCTTCCATGATCTATTTGGATTATGGAAGGAAAGCTGGAGAGTGGATTCCAAATGCGGAAGGGGGCCATATTAATCTTGAAGCGGTTGAGTTCATCAAACATCTCAACTCAATTGTTCATCAGCGCTGCCCTGGCGCTCTTATGATCGCAGAAGAATCTTCCGCTTATATGGGAGTCACTCATGGCCAGGGACTCGGATTTGATCTGAAGTGGAATATGGGATGGATGAACGATACGCTTCGTTATTTTAGCCGAGATCCGATCTACCGGAAATTTCATCAAAATGATCTGACCTTTAGTTTGCTCTACGCCTTTTCAGAGCAGTTCATGCTCGTTTTGTCCCATGATGAGGTGGTGCATGGGAAGGGGAGCTTGCTCAGTAAAATGCCAGGCCCCGATTGGCAAAAATTTGCCAATGTGCGCCTTTTATATAGCTACATGATGTGCCATCCGGGCAAAAAACTCCTTTTCATGGGGGCAGAGCTTGGCGTTTGGCACGAATGGTATTCCGGAGCGCCACTTGATTGGAATTTGCTCGATCATTCTTTGCATCGGGGCCTTTTTCAATGCATTCAAGAGATCAATCATGTCTATCATCGTCTGCCCGCTCTTTGGGCGTCCGATTTTTCTTGGGAAGGGTATGAATGGATCGATTTTTCAGATGAACTGCGAAGTATTCTCGTTTATTGGAGAAGAGGAGAGGGGTCCCAGGTGATTTGTATTCACAATTTTACGCCGGAATTTTATCCTTCTTACTGGGTAAACGTAAAACATGTGAAAGGAGTGAAAGAGATCTTGAATACGGATGAAGAAAGATTTGGAGGTTCAGGGAAAACAAATCCCAGCTTCTCTCTTCAATCGGATGGATTTTCCATCGATCTCTCTCCTTTGGCCACAATACTTCTTGAGGTGGATTTTGCTTAAGCATCAGCAAGAATACATAGAACTTGTCGAAGAGCTGATCGAACATGACAAGCATTACTATGACGAGGCGAGTCCTGTCATTTCCGATTACGAATATGATCGGAAGATGAAACAGCTCATTGAGTATGAAAAAAAACATCCGGAACATATTTTGCCCCATTCGCCAAGCCAGCGTATTGGTGAAACCGCAACGGAAGGGTTTGTGCAAAGAGAGCACATCTCCCCCATGATGTCTTTGGCAAACACCTATTCTTCGGATGAACTAGCCGACTTTATCAAGCGCGTCCATAAGGGGCTTGAGAAAAAAGAGGTCCTCTTTTCCTGCGAGCTCAAAATGGATGGTACAGCGATCTCTCTTCGCTATGAAAAAGGGCATCTTATCCATGCGGTCACCCGCGGCAATGGCAAGGTCGGCGACGATGTGACGGCGAACATTAAAACGATTGGATCTGTCCCTCTTAAATTGTCCGGCCATGTGCCCGATGTCCTTGAAGTAAGGGGAGAGGTCTATTTATCGCTGGCAACCTTTGAGAAGCTCAATGCGCAGCGCGAAGAAGAGGGACTGGAGCCTTTTGCCAATCCCCGCAACGCAGCTGCGGGTTCTCTCAAGCAGCTCGATCCGCGCGAGGTGGCCAAGCGCAAGCTTAACATTATGTGTTATGGCGTAGGCGAAGGCCAATCACCGAAGTCGACACAGCATGAGACGCTCGATTTTCTCGAACGCTGCGGCCTTCCTGTCGCCAAGCCTCATCATCGCGCTCTTTGCTCGAACCTTGAAGAGATCATGGAGTTTGCAGAGAAAGTACACAAGGAAAGACCAAAACTTCCTTTTGAGATCGATGGGATTGTGATTAAGCTCGATGAGTTAAAGTTCCATCAGATCCTTGGTGCAACGGGTAAAACGCCTCGTTTTGCCGTCGCTTATAAATTTGCTCCAGAGCAAGCTTGGACCCATATTTTAGATATTACCGTTCAAGTAGGTCGAACCGGCACGCTCACTCCGGTTGCCGAACTTGAGCCTGTTTTTCTCGCCGGCAGCACGATTTCTCGAGCGACGCTTCATAATCAAGAAGAGGTCGCCCGCAAAGACATTCGGATTGGCGACTCTGTTGCGATCGAAAAGGGGGGCGATGTGATCCCTAAGGTCGTGAAGGTCGATTTTAAGAAACGTCCTCAGTCTAGCAAACCTTGGCATATGCCCTCTCATTGTCCTGCTTGCCATGCCGCAGTCATACACCGCCAAGATGAAGTTGCTGTTCGCTGCTCCAACCCCAAATGTACTGCGCAGCGGATGCGCCGTATCCAGTATTTTGCAAGTAAGCATGCCATGGATATCGAGCACATGGGAGAAAAAGTTGTCGAGCAGCTCGTCGAGCGTTCTCTCGTCACCCGAGTTTCCGATATTTATCTTCTCACGCCGCAAGATCTAGCACGGCTTGATGGGTTTAAGGAAAAATCGATCTACAATCTTCTCACTAGCATTGAAAAATCAAAAAAATGCTCCCTCTCACGTTTCATCATGGCCCTCGGCATTAAATATGTCGGCACTGAAACCGCCGATCTTCTCGCATCCCACGTCAAAGATCTCGATCATCTCCTCCATCTAACCCTCGAAGAGCTCCTCTCTCTCGAAGGCATCGGAGAAAAAACAGCCGAAGCCCTCGTCTCTTATTTCCAAGATCCAGACCATCTTGAAGAGATCCATCTTCTCCTCTCTCACGGAGTCTCTCCTCAGCACATAAAAAAACACACTATTTCAGGTCACTCTTTCTCCGGTAAAACATTCGTCCTTACCGGCGCTCTCTCCCAGTTTACCCGCGATGAAGCCGCCGAGCTCATCAAACAAAGAGGCGGCAAAGTCTCCGGCTCTGTTAGCAAAAACACCGACTACGTCCTTGTCGGAGAAGACCCAGGCTCTAAGTATGAAAAGGCTCGGGAACTTCAGATTGCTGTTTTATCTGAGGCTCAGTTTAAAAAGATGCTCGATTAGTTGGGGCTTTGCCCCAAACCCCACCAAAGGACTATCGTCCTCTGGACTCCTGTTTGATTTTGTAAGAAATAAAATAGGAGAACAGAGGACGATAGTACTTTGGTGGGGTTTGGGGCGAAGCCCCGAGAATGGAGCTTTGCAAAAACATGTGACTATGCGTTAAGGAGTCTTAGCGGCTCTTTCATTTTTTCTAGCCAAACGAAGCTGCACTAGGTCGGCGTGTTTTTCGATGACGACTAAAGTTTTTGGGTTTTCTAAGCCCTCTTCTAAAGCAAGTTTGAACATCTCGGCTTTAACTTGATGAAAGTCTTGAGGAGGTAGATGCGTAGCTAAATACCCGTTCATTAGCCACATTAAGCTGCAATTATCTACTTTTTGATGGGCTTTGTATTTTGGCTCTCTTCCTAGTTTTTCTAGTTTGTCTTCAAATTTGATGAATTCAGTTCCGGGGATCTGGTGAAAGTGTCCGTAAGCTTCGTTCAACGTTAGTTTAGAAGGCATTAAAAAAGGTAAAATTCTTTCTGCGGTGATTTCTTTTTTGGGGACGCGCATAACATATTCAAGATCATATTTTCTTTTCGATTTATCTCTGCTTTCCGCCAAAGGCTCGGCTTCATGATGTTTATCAGCTCCATAGCCGGAATTAAAAATTGAACAGATGATGAAGTCGGGATCAGCATCGGGTGAAAAACGTATTCCTAGCGCATGATCATCTATGATCAAGTAAGGGTTTATAGGCGATACTACATATACAGCGCATGGGACCAATTGATTGTGTCCTTCTTGTATAGCTTTTGCTATCCGTTGCGCTTCTTCTTCTAGAAGTCTCATATCGCGATCGATGATGAATGCGTTTTTTATTAGTTCTGTTTTATACGCTTGAGTTAATTCATCGAGAATAGGTTGAGGGGTGGATTTGAATTCGTACAAAAAACTTAAAATAGGTCTTAGCGCTTTCTCTTGAGAGTGGCCTGGCGCCCCAGGTATGGCAAACAAGTAGTGAAAAAACGTCAGTTCCCCGAATCCAAACGGTAGCTCCTTGTGTCTATCACTTAATACGGAAGATGTTATTTTAGGTGGACCTAAGTCCAAATTGTTCCAAACAGAACAAACCTTTGAAGTGTCTAATAGAGAGGTTTCGGGCGAAAACTCATCATCACTAGCAAACATCTCGTAGGGGGATGTTGGACGACCTAATGAATTTTTTTCTGATAGAGAAGGAAAGTAGTCAGCGCTCAAAAGTCACCTGTTTTTTTTATTTTAAATGTAATTATATTATAACATTTTAATTTAAATATTTTATTAATATTAAAGAGTTGGTTTATAGGGGGTATTCTTTTGATTTTAAGTTATATCTATTTGATTTTGTGTTAGTTGTGTTTTTGCTTGAATGGGGTCATTTTGGGTGCTATTGAGGTAGAACGGGTAAAATATACCGCTCATTAGACGTGGGGCAAGCCGCAAAAAATTAGGTTTCCTAGGGACGAAGTCCTTTGGTGGGGCGGGGGCAAAGCCCCAAAGTAGAGGCTTTTCGATAAAAGTTAATTAAGGAGAAAGATGGCTCATGTAGCATCCTCCATGGATTTTTCGAAGAGCTTGATTTCTTGAATCAATATAATCGAGCTGTTTTTCTAAGATTTTTTGTTCATACACTTCAAAAAGATCGTCTAACGATTGGCAAAGAGCCACTTCTCCTTTTTTGCAATGAAAGACTCGATCTACTGCGAGTGCGACGGCTACGTGGTCGATTAGCCGAGGTTCTGTCCTTTTCTTTAAAAAGATGAGGTCTCCGGGTTGGAGTTCTTCTTTTCGAATCAGATGGAATTGCCAACCTGAATGAGTTAGCTCTCTTGGCATATCCCCAATCAAAGTCATAGGGATGTTGACATGCAGAGCTTCTAAGAAAATATAGTGGATTGAAGTGAGGCAATCTGTTTGATGAAGAGCGGACTCTAAGGGGGCTCTTCTTTGATAAATGGTTGCTGATAAACTAGGTAATAGAGACTGTAAGAGGTCTGCTATAGAAGCGGGCGCTAATGGGTATCTAAAAATTGCAATTGTGAATAGATGATCTCCTTTTTTTAAAAAAAGGAGATTATCGGATTCCCACTTTACATTCAAGGACTTGCTAAAATAGGTGAATCGTTTTCCGAATCAATAGATAGCTCGCAAGAAGAGGAGTTGATTTTTCTCTTCTTGGTAACGTCATTGTTAAAAGATTCCCCCTCAGTCTTTCTTTTGCGAGTATTTTTCTCGTCTGTTGATAAATCTGAAGAATCAAAAATTTGATTAGAATATTCATCGCTTTCTGATACAAGAGAAGGCGAACAAAATTCATTCGATTCGCTTTCAAGATCAATACCGTCAAATATCTTCTGAGATGACTGCCGAGTGGGGATTTCACCATCGGAAAATTCAGATATTTCCGCTTCCTCGATTTCTTTTTTAACATGAAAATAGCTGAATTTTTTTTGAGGTGTTAAGTGAATTGAGGATTCATCGTCAGAAAATTCGCTGATCTCATCTTCAGATGAAAGCGGTTTGTTTTTAGCATCATTTTTCATATGTTTAGAAGAAGAAAAAAAAGAGATCCCCGCTTGATATGTACGCGATTCGCTAGAAAGAGGTTTGCGAGGCGTTGGGTTTTCAATTGATGATTTAGTTGTTAATAAAGAGTTTAATGTTGTTTTTCTAATCATATTTATCCTTTTTTTTTGAACAAATGATACATTGTTTATTTATTAAAAGTAAATCGGTGATTGTTCGGTCGAGATGTCGTAAGAAGAGGGATCTTTTTGCCTACGTGTTCGTGGAGGTTGACCCGTGTGCTATAGAGATAGGCAAGGAGAATATCGTCTTCTCGCAAGACGAGGTCACCTGGTTTGTTTTTCACGGGATACTAGTTAATTGACAAGAGCTAGTGCTCTTACCTTTTCTCGGCGATGATTTATTTGTTCTTTGACGGCTTGTCTTCTTTCTGCAATCTTCAAATGAAGCTCTTGCTCATTTGTCACTTTATATATTTCCATGATTTCATGAATGGGGACGTTCCTTTCGATTTCATCGATCCGAGCTTCAAGTTTCTCGCTATGATAAAGCCTAAAACGTTCGTAGAGATAATTTCCAGCATCAGGACCCATTTGCCTAAGACATTCCCCTTTAAATGAGGATGAAAGGCATTTTTGAGCGCAATTACTTCTAAGTTGAAATTTATGCAGCCGGCCATTTTGTTCTTTTCCATTCAACTCTTTACAAGCTGTATCAATGTGTTCTAGCATTTTATCTCCTGGGACTTTATAGATGGGCATAAGATGTTTGATGAGCTTTGTCGAAATATCATCTATCTTGTATCCTTTGTGTGGATAACGTCCAGATTTTGCATAGTCGTTCTCTGGTTCTGTTGAGCTTTTTCTCTGTCTTACATTTATTTCGTCTAGACCGGTATTGACGATGGTTAATGTAAATCCTTGTTCTTCTCGGATAATATCATACACAACTGCATGAGGGTAATTTATGCCCCATCCACCATTTCCCCATCCGCTTGCAATGCTGTATAATTCGCCTGGGGCTAATTTTTGAATTTCTTGATAAATTTTTTCTGCCGTTCGGTTTTTATCTTCTTCGGATATATCAGGGTGACATTCTTTAAAAATATAGAGAGCTCTATGTATGTTTATTGAATAATTTTGTAAAAATGTAAATTCTGTTGGCGAAAGTATTTGTTTTTGTGATTCGATAAATTGTTTAATTGTTTTTGAATAGGAAATAATGCTGAACATTTTTGGCAGCATAAAATTTAGATAGCCCTCCTTAGACAAGGAATAATGTAAAAAGTCATGTAAATTCCCTTTTTTATTTAAGACAAATCCGTAAAGACACCTGTAATCAAAAAGATTTTTGTCGTGCCAATATAGAAGAATTTGTATGGGTTTTGAGTTTCTTTCTGCCCGAGGAATTTTTTGAATAGCTTCTAATAAAGGAAAGTAGCTACTGTATGCAGCGATATCGTCATTCTTTACTAAAGACAAAGCTAGCTGGATAATGTCCGCTCTCTCTTCAGAGGGAATATTCCGGACAGAGTTTAATGTGCAATATTTATTCCATCTACACGTATTACTTTGCAGTAAGAGTAAAGTCTGCTCAATAATATCTCGCCTTTCTTTAAAGGGAATCTTTTGAACCGCTTCTAAGAGGTGAATTTTATCCCATCCCTTCTCATCTTGCATCAAAGATAAAGTTTGCTCAACAAAGTCTCGCCTCTCTTGAGCTGGGATTTCTCGAATAACCCTTAGTGCAGAGCCTTTAGCGTCTTCATTCTCTTCCATGCCATGGCTTATCAAAGGCAGAGCTAGTTGAATAACATCGTCTCGCTCTCCAGATGAAATATCTCGAACCGCATCTAATATGCCGGATCTCTCGAAGTTACGCGCTATATGATCTCTCATCAACGGTAAAGCGCGTTGGATAACGTTATCTCTTTCTTCTGATGGAATTTTTCGAATGGCTTCCAATATATAGGCTTTTTCTATTCCTGACATATCACTTGTCATTAAAAGCGAGGCGCGCTGGATAACGTCATTTTTTTCATCCGATGGAATCTTTTGAATAGCGTGTAATATAAGAACTTTGTGATCTGGGTCCATATCATCGCGGATCAGGGGTAAAGCTCGTTGAATAACAGTTTCTCGCTCTTCATATGGAATTTCTCTTATTGCTAGTAATATAAAAATTTTATCCATTTTAGCAGTAACTCCGCGCAGAATAGGCTGGGCTTGAGTATACAAATTTCTTGCATAAGGAAACTGGTAACTTAAATAGCCCCCAGCGCTCATCAAAAGCCCCATTCCTCCGATTTGAAAATAAGAAAGATCTGATAATATCTCTGCTGCGGTAGAGGTTACATTAGCGATCAAAGGGCTCATTTCCCCTGTGATTGCTGTTGCATTTGGGACATAATTCAATAAATTACTAATAATCTGAGAAGTCATAAAAACGTCTTATTTATTATAATTTTCGAAATAATTATATAAATAAATCGAATAAATTAATATATAAAATAAACTAAATAAATTTATTATATTTTATTTTTTTTAAGTTGTTGATAATAAAATAGATGGTTTTTAGATTATGAAATAAAAACATAAGAATAGGTTTCCAAAGGACGAAGTCATTTGGTGGAGTTCGGGGCAAAGCCCCGAGAATGGGGCTATTCGACGCTCAGTACGTAATAAGCGGGAAAGGCAAAATGGTTATTCGGCCGCGATGTCACGAGAAGCGAGACCTTTTTGCCTACGTGTTCGTGGAGGTTGACCCGTGTGCTGTAGAGATAGGCGAGGGGAGTATCATCTCCTCGTAAGACAAAGTCGCCTGGTTTGTTTTTCACGGGATGGTTGTAGGGTTCAACTGTGCCGAAAACCACGGTGGCATTGGCCTTTTGTTCTGTGTAGAAATCATCGAGGGTTTTGTTGGTATGAAAAGCGTTCCAGCTGAGGAAAAGAGATTCTTCAACGGTATCCCAAAGACGCATTTGGTCTGTCATGTCTTTTTGGATCGCTCTTTTTCCCCAGTTTCTTGTTCGGTGAGAGGGAGAAGCTTCTCTAATAAATTCGCTGGTTTCGGTTTTGTGTTTTGCGAGCATCTCTTCTTTGGCTGAAGCGCTGAGCTCTGCTTTAGATTCTAAAAAGGCGATTTTTTTTTGTAAATAAGAGTCTTTAAGAAGGGCGAGGCCTTCTTTAGCTTGTTTGGTTACTTCTGGAAAATCAGAGAAATTGCGAACGATCGTTTGAAGCTGCTCTGTCGGCTCTAGAATCGACATCTCTTCGTAGGGTTTTTTGCATTCGCATTCTGCTGTGAAGAACGCCTTGCTTAGCGATTCTTCCGCTTGCGTTTTTCTTTTTTCCATCATCGTTAAATAATCAGGTCCGCCGACTTGCGTGATAAACTCTTTTGCGATGTAGAATTTTGCGTCGGATGGGGGAGTGATCTCAAGCCATTTATGGTTCATTGAGCACACTTGCCCATTCACTTTATCTCCCGCTTGCAATTGAGCAATGATCGGCGCATCGATGTGAGGTTCCAAACGGACGTTCACTCGGCTTGCTTCGACAACGTTATCGAGCACATAGCTGCGAAAGACATAAGCTTTCATTTCTTTTGGGGGCTGAATTGCATAGAAATCCCCTTTTTCTGCAACGACGAGCAGGAGATCATTCTTGTTGAATTGTCGGATGATGTGGCTTTCCACATCGGGCTTTACTCTCATTCTCACTTTGTTCGCGAGTACTTTTCCTGTAAATGTTTTGAATATTTCTTGTTTTTTTGCAGGAGCCGCAGGGGCAGGTTTTGCGCTCGCGGCCGCTGGCGCCGCATCAACAAAATGCACAACCGCAAATGTGCAAACACTCAGCATCAAAGGTGAGACAAGCCATTTCATAAACAATTTCTCCAAACCATTACTCTAATATTCAATAGTAGAGATTCTCTATTTTCTCACCAAGGAATTTTATTTGAAAAAAGTAATTGTTTGAAGGCAGGAAGCTTATTGGGGGGAATCGATGGGTTCAAAATGGCCAAATGACAAAGTTTTGGCCATTCATGTTTAATGGAAATTTGATTAAGTGCTGAGAACAGCCTTGATATGTTCGCAGTTTTTGTGGCCGCAAGTACAGCCGAGAGGTTCTCCTAAAAAGACGGTGTACTGTTCGTTAGCGTCTAAGGGATTAGCGACTACGTAGAGCTTGTCTGAAGTTTGTTTGATGTCCCAGCCGCGGAAAGTGAGATCTTCTACAGAGATGACCTCTTCAGCGTGAGGCGATTCGGGAGCGTCTCCATGAATCGAACGGACGATTTGGCAGTGAACGCAATTACAATGAGGTTCTGCTTTGGGAAGTAAAGAAGTGTCTTCTAGGCCAAAAATTTTGGCGATCTGCGTGACTTTTTCGAGCACTTCAGGCGGAAGTATAGGGAAGTTTGCTTGCTGGGGGTTGTGGGCTGTTGCAGCGTGAACCGGAATGCCGGGAGTAATTTGCTTTAGAGGAAGAGAGAACTGAAGCGGGTTTTCGGGAGGTTTGTTCTCTTCGGGTTTGTCCTGCTCATTGTGTCTGGCGAAAGCGTGAAAAATTTCATCAAGCGCCATACTATCGAGATGAGGCACCTCTACTTGCGTTAGGTTTTTCAAGGTGATCACTAAAGCAATAGGCTGGCTGAAATCGTCCATTTTCGTGTGCAGGGAAGAGATCTCTTTCCAGGCTACAGAAACGTAAGGAGAGATAGTGAGCATTTTTGATGTGATTTTCATTAGGGCTCCTTGAAAAGCAGGCATTTTTCTACCCCAATTATACACATTTTTCGGTCGTTTTGTCAATTGAGAATTAGCAGTCGCTTAAGTTGTTTGCTTAATACATTCCTAAGCGACTGATAGTCAATTGATTATTTTATTGTTTGGTAGCTAATAAGGAAATGGTCTCCCTGTTTACGGCCTGAGAGCTCAATTTCGTTTTGAGGAGCGATTTTCCCCTCTAAAATCGCGCTGGCGAAGAGGTTAACGACCTCTTTTTGGATTAGCCTTTTAAGCGGCCGGGCGCCAAAAATGGGGTCATAACCCTCCGCAGCCAAATACCGCTCGACTTCGGGCGTCCACTTGAGGGTGATCTGCCGTTCTTTGAGCCTTTCGGCGACTTTTTTAAGCTGCAGGGCGACGATTTTTTCCATGTCTTTTTCCTGCAGAGGTAAAAAGGGGAGGATGTCATCAAGCCGATTGAGGAATTCTGGTCTGAAGGTAGATTTTAAGATAGGATCGACTGTTGCCAGCAGCTCGTCTTTGTCCACCTCTTGCTTTTTCTCCATTTTTTTAAGCAGTGCATCCGAACCTAGGTTCGATGTCATGATAAAAAGGGCGTTTTTACAATTGACTTTTCGCCCTTTGCTGTCGGTGATGCGCCCTTCGTCAAAGATCTGGAGCAAAATATTAAAGACGTCGTGATGCGCTTTTTCCAGTTCATCGAAAAGGACGACAGAGTAAGGACGGCGACGCAAAGCTTCTGTCAGCTGCCCTCCCTCTTCATATCCAATGTAGCCAGGAGGGGAGCCGATCAAGCGCGATACGCTGTGTTTTTCCATGTATTCGGACATATCGAGCCTGATGATCGAGTCTTCTTTGTCGAAAAGCTGCTCGGCCAAAGCTTTGACGAGCTCTGTTTTCCCAACACCTGTAGGCCCGATAAATAAAAAGACGCCCATGGGACGTTGAGGATCGCTCAATCCAGCCCTCGATCTGCGAATAGCTTCCGAAACGGCTTTGACGGCGAGAGGCTGACCGACGACTCTCTCTTCTACATGTTTTTCAAGCTGCAAAATCTTTTGCGTCTCTTTTTCGAGCATCCGATCGAGCGGAATGCCGGTCCATTTAGAGATGATCTGAGCGACAAGATGCTCATCGACCTCTTCTTGCAAAAGTCTCCCTTTTAAGTGATGCAGACCTTGCTGCAGCTCTTCTAGTTCTTTATTCAGTGCGGGCAATCTACTGTAGCGAAGTTCTGCAACTTTATTGTAATCGGATTTTCTTTCCGCTTCCTCTTCCTGGAAACGGAGTTTTTCCAAAGCGTCCTTTTTCTCTTTGACCTGCTCGATCAGTTTTTTTTCCTGATTCCACTTTGCGCGAAGAGAGGCGATCTCTTCTGTCAGCTGAGCGATCTGTTTGTCATTGTCAGGATCGGAAACCCCTTCTTTTTTCAACGCTTCTTGTTTAACGATCCGTTTCGATAGTTCTCTTTCTTTGATATCGATAGGTAAAGGAAGGCTTCCGATTTGCATTTTGATCAAACTGGCCGATTCGTCGATGAGATCGATCGCTTTATCGGGCAATCTCCGGTCGGTCAGATAGCGGGCCGAAAGATGGACCGCCGCGTGAAGCGCTCCTTCCGTGATCCTTACGCCATGATAGATCTCAAAGCGCTCTTTAAGGCCCCGCAAAATGGCAATGGCATCATCCAAGCTTGGCTCTGCAATGAGCACAGGTTGAAACCTTCTTTCCAGCGCAGCGTCTTTTTCAATGTACTTTTGGTATTCGTTGAGCGTAGTGGCCCCAATGCAATGGAGCGTGCCGCGTGCCAGCGCTGGTTTAAGCAAGTTGGCAGCGTCCATGGAACCTTCTGACGCGCCAGCTCCAACGAGAGTATGCACTTCATCGATGAAGAGCAAAATGTTCCCATCGCTTTTTTCCACTTCGAGCAAGATATTTTTCAGCCGCTCTTCAAATTCTCCTCGAAATTTCGTGCCGGCGATCAAACTGCCCATGTCGAGGGCCATGAGCTCTTTGTTTTTCAGCGTATCGGGGACATCTCCCATGATGATCCGATGGGCCAGACCTTCTGCAATAGCCGTCTTGCCCACGCCCGGCTCTCCGATGAGCATTGGATTGTTTTTCGTGCGCCTAGAGAGCACTTGGATCGTTCTTCTGATCTCTTCATCGCGTCCAATCACAGGGTCAAGCTTACCTGATTTGGCCAAAGAGGTGAGGTTTTTGCAATACTTTTCAAGCGACTTGAGGTTCGATTCAGAGCTTGGAGAATCCATGTGCCTTGAGCCGCGCATCGCCTTGATATCCGCTTCAATTTTTTCTCTCGTTTGCTTGGACAGCTTTTTCCAAGAAGCAAAAGGTTCGCTTGCTTTATCCCAGAACGCTAAAAACAAATGGTCGCTGCTAATGTAACTGTCATTCCACGATTTAGCGATTTTTTCTGCGTCGATGATTTTTTGCTGCAGACTTAGCGCCACTTGCGGAGGTTTGGGATCTGAACTATAGGTAGGCAAATGTTTGATCGCAGACGCGAGCTCTTGGTCGAGCCTTGTAGGATCGATCGAGGCTGCCTGGCAAATCGAGGCGAAATATCCTTCTGGATCGGCAAGCAAAGCTCTTAGCAAGTGATGTTCGCTGACTTCAAGACAATGCTGCGTTTGCGCTGCTTGGAATGCTTCTTCAATAGCTGCCGTAACGGCTTCAGTAAATTGCGGTGCCATAGTTTATGCTCCTATTTAAATTATAGGAGCATAACAGAATAGAATTTAATTTTCTAATTTAGAAAGTGCTAGACAAAAAAACAGGATAAGTAAGATATACCTAAGAAAATTTAAAAATTGGCCGTAGGAGCCCTAATAGGGCGGGATGGCAGGAGATCACTCATCCTGATGGGAAAGAAGGATATCATTACGTAGATGGAGCGGGCAATCCTGCTTCGGATCACAGCGATTTATCCCAAGGACGCGAGAAAACTCGGTCCTTTAGGACCGAGATGAATCGCGCCTCTTAAGCCTGAGGACTCTTTTGCTGTTCAATGTACTGTTGGATCAAAGCAATCGGAGCTCCTCCGCAGGTTCCAGCAAAGTAACTTGGAGACCAAAGTTGATCTCCCCATAAAGCTTTTTTAATGCTCGGATAGTTCTTTTTTCGTATTAACCGAGAGGATACTCCCTTGAGGCTATTGACAAGCCTGGAAATAGCGATTTTTG